>JAYZBY010000027.1:0-16568 GCA_036338555.1 Acidobacteriota bacterium
GATCGGTTGGTTGGCTTTTAGGCCCTCGGCAAGAGTTCGGATGGATCGCTCCACGAGGTTGTGCTTAGCCCAGAAGGAGTCTCTGTAGGCCATGATTTTAGGGTTGTGGAGGTTGCGATGGGCGATGACCCGAGCAGAGGCTCGAGAAGAACAGTTGTAGGACATCATGGCAGCTTCGGGGGCATTGCCGTTGGTTTGGATGTAGTAGAGGATGAAGTTTCGTTGTTTGACGGTGAGGGCGAAACCTACCTCATTAATAACGCTCATGCAGTTCAGTTTAGCCTATAAATCTGCCTCCCGTTTTCCTCCCATTTTGTTTGGTAGAACCTGGTAATAGTTGGTAATGGCCGACCTGAGAAAACCGGATCTAAATGGTTATGTTTGTTAGCTTTGGTTACGAGTTGGTAGGGTAGGGTACCTGGTCTCCGGAACCAGAGGTCACAGGTTCGAATCCTGTCGGGCGTACCATTTCTTTTCAATAAGTTCACAGAATTACCCAATGCGACTCACCACTTGTGGGTGTGGCTTGGTCGTTGTAGCGGCCTTCCGGAATCGGCGCAGTCTACTACGCTTTTTCCCTGGACGGTACTCTGGTCTATGTCCCGGACACGGGAAATTCGGAACATCTTGTCTGGGTAGCTCGTGATGGAACTGAACTCGAACCCGCAGTAGAACCGCTTTTACGATACCCTTGTTATTACCGAATCTCATCTGACGGCAGGAGGGTTGCTTTGGTTACCTGCCCCGGGACGGCGGAAATTCAAACCACGGTGCGGGCGGCCCCTCATAATAGAGATAAGAAGATCCTGCTGAACATGGGAGACGTCAATGTCATCGACAGCGATTGTGTGGGCCAGCTGGTAGCCTCGTTTGTGGCGGCCAGAAATCGGGGTGCCGCGCTCAAGTTGCTCAACCTGACCAAGAGCGTGAATCAGGTGATGAACACGACCAAGCTGCTCACGGTGTTCGAGTCTTTCGATGATGAAGCAACGGCACTCCAGAGCTTTTCGGAGTCTTGATCCCGACCGAACCCTGGACCCGGAATTGAACGCCCCTTTCGAAATCAAGATCATCAGGTTGGTTGAAAGGGGTGAGTGATTTGCCCCTCTTCCTATTGACAAGGAAGTTCAGGACAGGGTACAGTCCTTACGACTGCTTCAGTGTAAGGCCTCCTGAGGAGTCGATGTTGAAACTATAGCGAAGGCCTTTTGTAGAGTCTCACCTTGCAAAGATCTCCCAAGGAACAACCGACCAGAATCGTGACCTCCAGTCAAGAGTTGCCGTTTTCTGCTCCTTTCGTGATCCGTAGCCCAGGGTTGATGACAATTAAACTCTCTTAGGAGGAGAATATGAACAGCAACAAACTCTATGTCGGCGGATTGCCGTATTCAGTTACGGAAGATCGCCTGGAGGAACTTTTCGCGGAGCATGGCACAGTAGAGTCGGCTCGTGTGATCACCGACAAATTTACAGGACGTTCACGAGGCTTTGGTTTCGTGGAAATGAGTTCTCAGGAAGAAGCCCAGACGGCCATTGACAAGCTCAACGGTACTGACCTTGAAGGGCGAAGCCTTACCGTTAATGAAGCCAAGCCCAGGGAACCCCGGTCCGGCGGCGGCGGCGGCGGCGGCGGTGGCGGTGGCGGTGGCGGTGGCGGTGGACGCAACCGCTGGTAAACTGAACATTCAAGTCTAAGGGAAGGGACTGGGGTCGGTTGGTCCCTTCCGGACTTTTTTTCTTATGCCAGGCTACACCAACGGTTCAAACGAGCCGAGTGAGCCCCTTCCCCCGGTGGTGTCTCCGGGAATGTTCTCCGGACTTCGTCCTAAGGCTATCCTGATCGGCACTCTTGTTGATTACCTCACCAGCCTGCCCCTAGGGCTCATCCTCATCATTGTTCTGTCACTCAAGAACTCGGTCCGGTTCTGGGACGAAAGTTCCAGCCAAGCCCTGGACGCAATGACGGCCACTCCTGAGTTTATGGCCTGGGCTCTTGTGCTTGGAATGTTGTGCACGGTTTTTGGCGGCTATGTTGCTGCCAACAAGGCGGGTTGTCGTCACGCCCAGCATGGAGCCTTCGTGGGACTGGCCTCCTTACTGATCGGATTTCTCTTTTACCTGAGTCCTCCCCCGGAAGTGCCGCTTCCGCAGTGGTATGAGATGGTAGGAGTCCTGGTCGCCATTCCCAGCGGGGCGACGGGAGGATGGCTGGCCAGCCGGATTGTCCTGAGCGCCGAGTAGCCGCATAAAATCTCTACTGCATCGCTGTTTCGCGGACTCGTGCTATCGTGTATTCGACCGGAATCGGCGAGGGACTCCGTTCTTCTTTTTGTGAAACTTGGAACCTGGAACGTGAAACGCGCTGGCCGAAGACCAGCGGTCGGGGCGTCTCCCACACTCCGGACATCGCTCCGCTAAGAAACCCAGGAAAATAGGAGGCTGGATGATTGCTAGAAGGGGAGCACGGCTGTGCGCCCTTCCTGGATTTCCAGACCTTGCTGTGGGCGCACGGCCGTGCGCCCCTACTACAGTTTGTTAGACCTCGCTCCGAAGGAGCGACAAGAGTTTTTCTTCTCTGTGTCTCTGTGTCTTGGTGTCTTTGTGGTGAAGTCCGAATGACATTGCCGTGGTCGCACACTGTGATGGCAACTTTCTAGGTTTCCGCTGCGGTGTTACCGGTCCACACGGGCTTGATGAAAAAGATATTGACGACCGCGACCAGTGCTACCACGACCACGGCGACCCAGGGCATCCGGATCGGCCTGGGTCAGGGTGGCCAGCTCCTCCAGGGTCTTCGGAGAATCAGCCGTGTGCTCGGGGATCTCCAGAAAGGCGACGGCATGAACTAGTTGAGCCTGGAGTTAGGAAAACGTCAGTTCTCGGAGTCGAACGGGCGGCGGGATCAGTCTATTTCTGCTTTGTCCAGAAACTGGCGATCTGGGTAAGAACCGTCCATCTCAGTATAATCGAACCAATCTACCGGTCATAAGCCGGGGGCCGAATCAGCAAGACGTTGATCACCGCTACCAAGGCGATGCCGGTGAGGGTGAGAAAGGGAACCAGATAGCTTCCGGTACTGGTCTTTATCTCGCTGATCAGGTAGGTGCCGAAGGCCGCTGCGAAGGAGTCGACGAAGATGATGACGCCCAGGATCTTACCAAGTGATCTGAGACCGAAGCTCTCGACGGCCGTGAGCTGAATCATGGTAAAGCTGCCGCCAAAGCCCAGACCCCATAACAGGGCGAACAGCACGAGTTGAGGTACGCTGTGGGTAAGTGCGATGATCTGGCCCCCGCTGCCTGGTCGAAACAGCAGCAGGCAGCCCGCCAGCAGAATCAGGGTGGTCATGAGCATCACCCTGTGCTTGGCGATGGAATCGCTCAGGTAACCGAACAGAAACTTGCCCGCCACGCTGCAGGCAAAAAGGAACGAATAGAGAAAGGTCGCCCGTTGGGGCGTCAGACCCACCTCCTGCTCAAAAAAGATGGTCGCCTGGCTGTTGAGGCCATTGATAGAAAACCACAGGCAAGCCGACCCCACGGCCAGGCACCAGAGGGTGCGGGTGCGAACCGCCTGCGACAGGGTCAGGCCCTTCTTGATGCCTGAACTCCCTTCCAGTGACGGCTGCAGAAAGCCGTCTGGATGCTGATTGACCTCACCAGGGGATTCCTTGATGACCGTCCACCCCAGAGTCAGGGGGATGATAAAAAACAGCAGAGACAGCAAACCAAATCCCCATCGCCAGCCCCATTCGGGATGGTTTACAAGCGGAGAAATGAGCATGGGAAGCACAAAACCCGCCAGACTGGAACTGGCCATCAGAAGACCCACCACCCGACCTCGTTTAGCCACAAACCATCTGGAAAGCAGAATCACGTTGGACTTGAGTCCCGCAAGCGCCAGGCCAACGCCCAAACCCGCATGGAGCAGGTACAGCTGGCCTAAAGATGACGCAAAGGGGTAGAAGGCACAGCAGACGGCTGTCCAGCCTAATCCGATTTTAAGGATTCGGAGCGGACCCAGGCGATCAATCAGCGCGCCTGTAAAGGGGGCCAAAACGGCTGCCACCACCAGGGTGAGGATGTTGGTCCTGCTGACCTCAGCTGCGGTGGCTTGAAACTCTGCCATGAAACGAGGAAACAGGTTTGGCGGAACGAACAGAGATATCCCATTGGTGAAGAAATAGATCAGCGCGCAACAGACGACGATGTAGATGCCATAAAAACGTTTAGTATCGGTGGTTTGTGGCGAGGGGGCCTGCTCGGAGGTCATCGTACTTCTTTACTCCACCAGAAAGGGGACATCCCAGCAGGAGGTAATGCTATCTTCAGGTGAGAGACTTCAGAATTTCTTCCCGGCTTCCCGGCATATCGGGGCGGGTGATCTCTTCGAATTCCGCCTCGATCACTCGCAGCAATGTCTCAATAAACTGAGCACGGTGCTGGGCTCGAATGGCATCCACCTCTTCTGACGGTTGATAGTGGTCGATCTCGGAAACCGTCAGGATGTTCTTTTCCTCCAACAAGCGCTCCACCGTGTCCAGGCGCTCCCGGGCAACGGAAAGTTCTCCCGCCATGGAGATGACGATCGAGAGCAGCTTATCGATGGCCGGATCGGAAAAGTATTGGGGTTTTTTCCCCTTGGCCGTTCTCAGGGCCTTGGGTGGGTCATCCTGCGCCGGCTTGGATTGCGTTGTTGCCATAAAAACACTCCTTCGAAGCTATCAGGTTTCGAATTGTTCGGTAGCTACTTTTCTCCCACAACCACGGGCCACGTCTTGAAGTGAGGCGAGAAGCTGTTGGCCGGAGCACCTTCATTTCGGGCCTTGCCCTCCTCGAAGCCCATCTTGACGGCAGTGGCGGCCATATCCGTGGCTCGATACATGGCGGCGAAGTTTTCGTTGGTATTCTGGTGCTCCCACTCCATCACGAAGCTGCTGAAGGGGTCCACACCTGCCGGTATGTCCAGGTGCAGCATCATTCCGTCCGGTTTTAGCAACCGGTAGGACTCCCCCAGGATGCGGGGTAACGCGGACTGGGAGGTTTCGTGAAACATAATAATCGACACGACCAGGTCAAAGCTCTCGTCCGGATAGTTGGTTTTTTCAGCATTTTGTTGCTTGTAGTGAATGGGCAGACCCATAGACTCGGCCCGAGCATGAGCATAACGAAGAACCGGTGCTCCTACATCAATCCCGTGAACCTCAGCTTCAGGATATTCTTCCTTCCAGGCCGTTGTGGAATTTCCAACTGCACAGCCCATGTCCAGAATCTTGGTGGGATTTTGATTCGGATACTCCTTCTGGAGGTAGTTGATTAGAATGCGGGCCAAGAGGTCGTTCTTGGGACCGATTAATCCGAAGGCGTAGATGTCCAGGCCGGCGTCATAGAGAACTCCAGCACTTATATCGTCTGCGACGACATCCGTGTGATACCCGCCGGGCATGATATGGATATCCGCGGCAGTGTGGTACTTCGGGATTTCCAGATCAGGGTCCAATTCCATGGTGCCCTGAGCCTTCTTCCCCAGTTCTTTGGCTCTTTGGATCATTTCCTCCCTCTGGGGTTCCAGTGCATCCGCCACCGAATCGTACATTGCCTCCTGGCTCTTTCTCTGCATGGCACTCCAGAACTGGTAATAGGGATCCCGCGTCATGGCGTGACGGACTTCCTTCAATTCCTGCGGCTCACGGCCGTGCTCTTTCTCGAACCTGGGTTTGACGCGGGCTTGGTACACCGCATCCAGTCCGCTCCGGATCTTCATGGCAAGATGAGCACGGAACGATTTCACAAAGTCCTGCCGAGCTCTCTGATCCTGGGTTCTGTCGGGAAGCATATCGTGGGGATACAGACTCATGGCTTTTATCTCCTCTCCTCAAGCCCGGCGTCCGGAACGGCTCTCCATCCCATTTTAGACCAGCGAGTTACTTCTTTGAACCCGCCACGGACCGATGTGAGCCAATCTGAGGAGCGATTGTATAGCGAGGGGAAAACAGGGTCAAGGAAACAAGCTCCTAAAATCAATGGGGTTAGGCCATCAAGGCTCTGGATTGGGCCGGCATGGTTTTGTTATGCCATCTCTTTCCTTTCCCCATGAATGGCGATAGTCTCATTTGCCATGGAGATTCAAAGGCACCTGGGGATGATGGCGGTCGTCCTGATGCTTCCCGTGCTGGTGCTCGGCGGAATCCAGCGGGGGATGGAACCGGCCTCCCCGCAGCAGGGCCTGAATCTCGTCCAGCAAACGATGACCCCGGAGAAGGGGGTGTTTCTGGTGGCCAGTCCCGATATGAGGGATCCCCGTTTCTATCAGACGGTGGTTCTGATTCTGGCTCATGGGGGAAACGGTACTTTGGGTCTTATCATCAACCGGGCTTCCGAGATTCCGCTTTCTGAGGTCCTTCCGGAGCTGGAGAGTCCAGGCCTGAAATCGCAGCTGCTGTTTTTCGGAGGGCCGGTGGGCCTGAACGGGCTTCTCTTCCTGATGCGCGGCGACCTTGTACCGGAGCGGGCCACCCAGGTGATGGGGGATGTTTACTTCAGCGGGGATCGGGCGTTGCTGGAAGAGCTGCTGGAGCAGAATCAGGATTCCCGCGATCTGCGGGTTTACCTGGGTCAGGCCGGCTGGGCTCCCGGTCAACTTGAAGATGAACTTGCAGGTGGCAGCTGGGGACTGGTGCGCGCTGATCCTTACACGGTTTTCGAGAAGGATCTGAATGATATCTGGTTTGATTTGAATGGACCCCCGGAAATCCCCAGATTTATCGTCCAGGGTGGAGTGAAAGCCAGAAATCTCGTTTCAATTTGTCTCCCTTTTTTTCTATATTTGAAGCAGGGTGTGGAAGCATATGCGATTCGAGGTGGTCTGGTGAATCAGGTGCGATGAACCACGACGCAGATTTTAGGAGGATTCATGCAGGACTAAGATAGTGCAAATCAGTGGCAGGGATCTGACCGAAGGGGAATGTCCGAAGCGAAGTTGCGTCATGTGAACGATCACTTGACACCGCTGGCCGCGATCATCGTGATTCCTGGCCTTCTGGTAGCGCCTTTGCCGACGCGTGCCGCGGTGGTGGCGGGTGTCCTGATTGCTTTTTCGGTGATCCTTAACTACGTCTCGATCTACTTGATGGATCGGCATGTCCGCCTGATCGGGACCGTCCGGGTGGCGACCAACTATAATTTGCAATATCTTCCTATCGTGGCTGCTCTACGCTGTCTGGGGCCCGGTGTGGCTGCTACTGCTTTTGATGTCGGTCGGGGTAGCCGGTTACTCAGGATCGTCGAGATTCACTGATTGCCGGGAGTGCCATTGCCCTGATGCTGCTCGCGGTGCACTGGAATTATGGAGCTCACTCTCTATTGGCCTGGACCGAGGCCGGGGTCAAGGCCTCGATCATTATACTGATCAACCTTTTCGTCAATGGTCTCAGTGACATCGAGTCGGAATAGTAGATCCGGTTCACTACGGTAAATCAGGTGTCCGCAGTTTCTACTCAGACGGGACGTCCGTTATCCGCTTCACCACAGAGGACTGCGATGCGACGGCTTCGGACTCGCCGCGGTCGGGTTAAAAAGTGGACTTGAGGTTTGCCCGGTGCAGATTATCCTGACACCTGGAACCTCCCCCAGACTGGGTCGATATGTCTGAAAGCCTTCAAGTCTTGATCATTGCGGGGGTTGCAGGAGCGGGAAAAACGACGGTGGGCCACCTGTTGGCGGAGGATCTGGGTTGGGATTTCTGTGAGGGGGATGATTTCCATCCAGCCGGTAACCTGCAAAAAATGGTGGCAGGTTTGCCCCTGACCGATGAGGACCGGTGGCCCTGGCTCCAGCGAATCAAAAGCGCGTTGGATCGAGCCATCCGGGAAGATCGATCCCTCGTTGTTGCCTGCTCGCTGCTCAAGGAGAGTTACAGAAAAGTCCTGATCAACGATCTGGACCCTGTCAGAGCGGTGTTTCTGCAGGTGGATGAGAACCTGGTCAAGGAGCGGCTCAGTCGCCGCAGCACTCATTTTTTCCCCAAGGAGCTTCTCCAAAGCCAGCTTGAAGCCTGGGAGGAACCGGTAGAGGGAGTCGTGGTGGATGCTTCTCAGCCTCCCGCCGAGATCGTAACGGAAATCAAGAAGAAGCTGGGATTGAAGAAAGAAATCTGAAATCCGAACTCCTAAATTCGAAATAATTTTAACCAGCTTCTACGAAGGCGAATTCCTTTCCCATACTTGGAATCTTGAATTTCGGATTTGGGACTTCGGATTTCGGATTTTCTGTCAGACAGTAGGGATCACATTCCTCTGTCTGTGGTCTGTGGTCTGTGGTCTGTGGTGAAGGGCTCAAAAGTATTCTTGCCCGATTCATTTGGATGTGCTAGATTTCCATTTAACCGGATGCTCTATAGCCAACCACCCACAAAATTTACTCAAATTCGACAGGGAGGACATTGGATATGAATGAGGTTGACGTCAAGGACTATCTGATCGAGAACGACCAGGAATTTCGTCAACTGGCCCAAATGCATCAGAGCTATGAAACACAACTCAGTGAATTACGTGGCAAGTCCTATCTCAGTGATCAGGAACAAGTTGAAGAAACCGTTCTCAAGAAAAAGAAGTTAGCTCTCAAGGATCATATGCAGATATTGATCCATCAGCATCAGGGTGAAAAGCCCGTACAGTAGCCCGAATCAAGCATGCTGTGGGCTTTAGCCCGTGTCAGCTAAGAGCTGGACCAAGGGCGCAACCCTTTAAATGGTACGGCTATTGATGGGAATTCCCGCTAGACCGACAGCGGGCAGTTCTTTCGCCACCATGACCAAAGACGCCTACCCCTTTCTGTTTTCTCTCCTGTTTGTGATGGCCCTACTCATGTGGTACGAGCTGCTGTGGTTGTCTGCTGTCTTTTTCCTCCTCTCTGCATTCGTCGCTTTCTTTTTCAGAAATCCGGAAAGGGCCATCCCTGAAGATCCTGATGCCATCGTAAGTCCTGCGGATGGGAAGGTGGTTCGGCTGGATCGGCAGGAAACCCAATGGAATTTGAGTATTTTTCTCTCCATCTTTGATGTGCATGTGAACCGGGCTCCCATTGAGGGGACGATTATCAAAAAGCATTACCAACCGGGAAAGTTCAGGCTGGCCTTTGATGAGCGTGCCTCGGTTGAAAATGAGAAGGTCACGATCACCATTGAGGGCAAGAGGGATTTAACCTTTTCGCTGATTGCCGGCCTTGTAGCCCGCCGTATCAGGGTGTGGAAAAATGAGGGAGCCCAGGTCAAGAAAGGTGATAGAATAGGGCTGATACGATTTGGGAGTCGCGTGGATATCGTGTTCCCTCCTGAATGCTCGATCCTTGTCGAAAAAGGCGATAGAGTTTATGGCGGGAGCAGTGTTCTGGCCCGCTGGAACAAGGAATCGTAAGGTGCAAACAAAACCACGAGTTTCTGGGAAGATCTTGAAAAGGCCGCAAAAACTCCGTCGAAGCGTCTATTTGCTGCCCAGTGCCTTTACCGTAGGAAACATCTTCGCCGGATTCTTTGCGGTTACTGCAACCTTGAATGGCCACTATGGGAGTGCAGCAATCGCTATCGGAATTGCTGTCGTCTTGGACTTCACGGACGGGTATGTGGCCCGACTTGCCAACGTGACTACAGACTTCGGGTCACAACTAGATTCCCTGGCGGATGTGATCAGTTTTGGCATTGCACCAGCGCTTCTCATCTATACCTGGGGACTTCCCGGGTTGGGTAAGTTTGCCAGTTTTTCGGCCTTTTTCTTCCTCATGTGCGGCGCCACCCGTCTTGCCCGCTTCAACATCCAATTGAAGGATCTGAAACATTTTGCAGGACTTCCCATTCCTGCGGCTGCCGGGTTTGTGGCAGCGACCGTTCATCTGTTCGGAACACCTCCGGAAGGACAGATTTTCACCATCTGTTTTGCCGGCGTGACTTATTTGCTCTCGTTTCTGATGATCAGCACCGTTCGCTATCCGTCCTTGAAACGGGTCAACCTGGGAAGAGGGAAGTCTCACCTGAACGTGCTGCTGCTTGCCTTGCTTGTGGCGGGAGTGATCTG
Source organism: Acidobacteriota bacterium (assembly GCA_036338555.1). Classification (GTDB taxonomy): domain Bacteria; phylum Acidobacteriota; class UBA6911; order RPQK01; family JADFOI01; genus JAPYTY01. Next base: position 10,067 of record JAYZBY010000027.1, read on the forward strand.
GTACTCACAGCCGGTCCTGATGGCCATGGCTGGAGTTTATCTGTGTACCGGTTTGGCTTCTCGGGCTCACCAGTTTGTAAAGTTCCATCTGCGACCAGCTGAGTTCTCAACCGAAGAGCTCAAAATCGATTAGAATTAATTGTCCCCTCCAACCTTGAACAGGGTCTGAAAAGGTGGAAAAGGCCCGTTAGCAAGCCCGGATTATGGATAAGAATATGCGGACTCAGAGAGTCAACGTGATGGCGGGCTCGGTGCAGAAATTGCTCCGACGAAATGCCTACAGCCATGTCAAGAATCTTCTGGCGAAGCTGCGTGCGGCGGACATCTCCAGCATTATGCTCGAAATGAATGATCGGGAGCAGCGCTCCGTCTTTTCCATTCTAATGGAGCGCGACCGACAGCTGGCCGCCGAAACATTGAAGGTTTTGGGCTTGGAATGGGGCCTGGACCTTCTTTTGCAGCGACCGAGTGAGGAGATCGGCGAGGTGATCCAGGAGATGGAATCCGATGTGGCGGCGGCGTTCATCTCAGCTTTGCCGGAAGAAGTAGCCCAGGAAGTTCTGGAACGAATGAATAACCAGGAGTCCAGCGAGGTCCAGGAACTTCTTGGCTATCAGGAAGAAACCGCCGGGCGAATCATGACTCCGAACGTGTTCTCCCTGCATGAGGAGCTGACGGTTGGGGAAGCCATTCAGACCATTCAGACCGCCCAGGACCTTGAAATGGTTTTCTACCTTTATGTTGTCGATGAGCGAAATCATCTGGTGGGAGTGGTCTCTTTACGGCAGCTTCTGATGGTCGCTCCAACCTCTCCGTTGAGCAAGGTAATGACCGCTGACGTCATTACGGTGACAACCGATACGGATCAGGAGGAAGTGGCAAATCAGGTTGCTCTTTATGATTTGCTGGCCATTCCGGTAGTGGATGAGACCAATAAGTTGGTCGGTACCATAACGGTCGATGACGTCATCGATGTCATCAAGGATGAGGCGACCGAAGATATCTTTTATCTCGCTGGTGTTGAAGCCGATGATCACATGCATACTCCTGCATTGACCTCAGTGAAAAAGCGGCTTCCCTGGCTGATGGTGAATTTGGCGACGGCTTTACTGGCGGCGACGGTGGTTGCGCTCTATGAGCCGACCATCGCGCGGTTTTCATTTTTGGCCGTTTTCTTGCCCGTGGTGGCTGGATTGGGCGGCAATTCGGGAACTCAGACCTTGACGATCATGGTCCGGGGACTGGCCCTCGGAGAAGTGAGTTGGGAGAGTGGAAAAGGCATTCTTCTGAAGGAGATCAAGGTTGGGATCAATAATGGAATTGCAACGGGAATCATTGCCGGCGCCGTGGCCTATTTGTGGAAGGGGAACTACATGCTGGGTCTGGTTCTGGGAGGTGCGATGACCATCAATATCGTGGTGGCGGGAGTTGTCGGAACTCTGATTCCGCTCATTTTAAAGAAGCTCAATGTGGATCCCGCTATCGCATCCAGTATCTTCGTGACAACTTTTACCGATGCGGTCGGGTTCCTATCGTTCTTGGGGCTGGCTACAGTTCTGCTGCACCACTTCCCTGTGTGATGAGTGTCCATCAATCCGAAGCCCTGACTCTCCGGGCCTATCCCTACTCTGAGTCGCATAAGATTGTGGTGTTCCTGACCAGGAGATTTGGGAAGGTGCGAGGTGTTGCGCATGGAGTCCAGAAGGCCAGGAGTCGATTCAGTGGAAGTCTGGAGCCACTTACCCACGTGCGGCTCACCTTCTCCCGTAAGGAACATCAGGAGTTGGCTGTCATCAGGAACTGCGAGATTGTCCAGGCGTTCCCTGCCTACCAGCTCAGCTGGGAAGTTAATCTCCATTTCAGTTACTTCTCCGAGCTGCTGATGGAGTTTTCAAAAGAAGAGGAGGATAGCGAGTTGCTTTTCCGCCTCAGTTTAGCCGTTTTACAGGCAAGCCAGGAGTTGCCAATCGAACTTCTGGCGCGATACTTTGAGTTGTGGATCCTGAAACTGGAGGGTGTTTTGCCTCCCCTGGATCAAAAGCTCACCCCGGAATTGGCGCTCAAGGTCAGTGGTATGATGAAACTCCAGGTCGCGGAGGTAGAAACTGTGGGGCTTTCCCAGCAGGAGTGCAAAAGGTTAGAAAGTCTTTGTAGTGAGTTGGTAGAATGCCACCTGGAAAAGCGGCTTAAAACTAGGAAGTTTTTAACCCAGCTCTTATAGGTAGCCGGGATTGCCAATCATTCCAGCAGAACATGATTCAGGTTGAAAAAGGGTCCAGTTCGAAATGAAAACCTTCCAGGAAATTATTCACGGCTTACTCGAATACTGGATGGACTACGGCTGTGTCATTCAACAGCCCTATGACGTGGAAGTGGGCGCTGGAACCATGCACCCGGAAACTTTCTTTCGAGTCCTGGGTTCACAGCCTTACAAGGTGGCTTACGTCCAGCCTTCCCGACGACCTGCCGACGGCCGTTACGGCGAGAATCCTAATCGTGTTTATCGGCACTATCAGCTTCAGGTCATCTTGAAGCCCTCCCCGGAGGATGTGCAGGAGGTTTACCTGGAGAGCCTCCGCAAGATAGGCATTCCCTTGCAGGAGCATGATCTTCGCTTTGAAGAGGACAATTGGGAAGCGCCCACTCTGGGTGCCTGGGGGATTGGATGGCAAGTGCTTCTGGATGGGATGGAAATCACTCAGTTCACCTATTTTCAGCAAACCGGAGGGTTGGATCTGATGCCGATCTCTGCGGAAATCACTTACGGTCTTGAAAGGATAGCCACCTTCATAACCGACACCAGCAGTGTCTTTGATCTTCCCTGGAACAACAATTTGACCTATGGAGGGATAAAGCAACACGAAGAATATGAGTTTTCCAAATATAACTTCGAAGTTGCCGATACCGGATTGCTTTTTCAACTCTTCGATTTGTATGAGGGGGAATGCTACCGCTGTCTGGATGCGGAATGTATTCTCCCAGCGTATGATTACTGCCTGAAGTGTTCTCACACGTTCAATTTGCTGGACAGTCGGGGAGCGATTAGCGTAACTCAGAGAGTGGGAATTATCGCCCGTGTTCGATCGCTTGCTGTGAAGATTGCCGAGCACTATGTAGAGAAATATGAACAAGTTCCTGTTTGAGCTGGGATTGGAAGAGATTCCGGCTGAGATGACTGTCAAGGCTTTGGAGCAGATGTGTGGCAGCTGTGAACGGCTCCTTGAGGAAAGCCAGATCAGCTTTGAGTCGCTTCAGAAATACGCTTCGCCTCGGCGCCTGGTTTTCCGGTTGGAGGGATTACCGGACGGTCAGTCGGAGCGTGAGGAAGTGGTCCTGGGTCCCAGCGAATCCGTCGCTTACGATCAGGAAAAGAAACCCACCAAGGCTCTGGAGGGGTTTGCCCGGAAGGGAGGAGTTGCAGTTGGCGATATCGAGGTGGTTGACACGGCCAAAGGCAACTACGTTTCTTATCGAGAAACCATTCCGGGTAGGCCGTTAGAAGAGATTTTTCAGGAAATTCTTCCCAGGATCCTGACCTCGATTTCCTGGCCCAAGAATATGTATTGGAAAGAGAGCCGCTTTCGTTTCATCCGTCCATTGCGTTGGTATCTGGCACTTTTCAATGATGAGATTCTCCCCTTCGAGTTTGAAGGTATCCAGGCGGACAACATCACACGAGGACATCGCTTTCTGGGAGAGGAGAGGATCCAGATCTCGGATAGCGACCACTATTTGGACAGGCTGCGGGAAAACTACGTCCTGGTGGATCCAAAGGAGAGAAAGGCCAAGATCGCTGGTGAAATTGAGCGGTTTGTTCCCGATCAGTTGCGCGTGCTCCCGGATCCCGGTTTGGTTGAGATGGTAGTCCATCTCAACGAGTATCCCACGGTCATCTGTGGCGGTTTCGACCAGGAATTCCTGAAGCTGCCCCAGGAAGTTCTGGTTACAGTGATGCGGCACCATCAAAAATACTTCTCAGTGATCGACGACAGAGATGAAATTCAACCGTATTTTCTCACCGTGGTGAACACTCAGGGTGATCCCGATGGGAAAATCAGTCAGGGGCACGAGAAAGTGCTCAAGGCTCGGTTGGAAGACGCCGCATTTTTCTGGAAGACCGACCGGAAAGAGGCCTTGAAGGATCGAGTAGAACAACTCAAGCAGGTCGTATTCCAGGAAAAGCTGGGAAGCTATCATGCCAAAACAGTACGCATTCGAAAGCTTTGTGCGGAACTGGAGAAGGAGGAACACCTGGACACGGCAGCCCTGCTTTGCAAGGGCGACCTCACCACCGATATGGTTCGTGAACTTCCTGAACTGCAGGGCATTATGGGAGGGCTCTACGCGCGGGATGAGGGCTACCCCGAAGCAGTATGCCGGGCAATTGGTGAACATTACAAGCCGGTATCTCTGGAAGATGAATCCCCTGCTACCCGTTTTGGGGCATTGTTGTCTGTGGCGGATAGGCTGGATACCATTGTGGGGTGTTTTTCCATCGGTATTGTTCCCACCGGTTCGAGTGACCCTTTTGCCCTTCGTCGCCACGCGCAGGGCTTGATCAAGATTTTGTTTGACCTGAAGCTGAACTGGAGCCTGCGGTGGTTGGTGGAGAAAGCGCAGAAAAACTTTCCAGAGGAACTGGAAGGTCAGGAAATAACCGGCACCCTGATGGAATTCTTGGAGAAACGAGTTCGGCATATTTTCCAGGAAAAAAAGATCGCTTATGATGTTCTCAATGCGGTGTTTGCGGTAGATCTCCAGAGTGTTGACGATGCCTTCAAAAGAGCCCAGGCTTTGGCGGAGATCAAGGATCAACCCGATTTTGAAGCACTGGCGATCGCCTACAAAAGAACCAAGAATATCCTGGCCAGCCAGTCCATCGATCTGCCCGAGGTCGATCAAGACAACCTGGCCGATCCTGAGGAGCATGCGCTGTTCAATGCCTATGTAAAAATTCGACCCAGTGTCGAACATAATGTTCAGGAGGGGAACTATGATATTGCCCTCAGGGAAATTGCCGGCTTGCGAGAAACGGTAGATTCGTTTTTCGACAAGGTATTGGTGATGACCGATGATGAGGGTCTTAAAAATAACCGCTTGCGATTGCTGCATGACATTTCCCAACTGTGCTTGAGCATCGCGGATATCTCGGAAGTTGTCCGGGAGAAAGACGATCACTATGAGTGAAAAAGAAATAGAAATTGTGGAGCCGAAAGGAAAGCTGGGGGTTTTGCTGATTGGCCTGGGAGCGGTGAGTACGACCTTTATTGCCGGAGTGGAGGCTGTTCAAAAGGGTTTGGGTGAACCCATTGGATCTCTCACGCAAATGGGCACGATCCGACTGGGGAAACGGACCGAAAAGAGAATTCCGAAGATCCTCGACTTTGTGTCCCTGGAATCTCTAGATCGCCTGGTTTTCGGGGCTTGGGATATTTTTGGCGACGATGCCTATACGGCTGCGGTGAAGGCGGGCGTGCTGGAGGCTGATCTGTTGAATCAGCTTAAGCCGGAGCTGGAAAAACTTCACCCCATGAAAGCCGTGTTCGACACCCGATACGTGAAGAGACTACAGGGGACTCACGTGAAACAGGATAAGACGAAATGGGAACTTGCCCAGCGGTTGATCGAAGATATCGAACAGTTCAAGGAAGCCAACGATCTGGAACGAACAGTGATGATTTGGTGCGGCAGCACTGAAATCTTCATCAGTCCATCTGAAGTCCACCAAACACTGGAAAGCCTGGAAGCCGGGATGAAGGCCAATGATGACAATATCCCTTCCAGCATGATTTATGCCTACGCGGCCCTGAAACTGGGAATTCCTTTTGCCAACGGCGCGCCCAATCTAACGGTGGATATTCCGGCATTCCTGGAATTAGCCGAAGCAAACCAGGTACCTATTTGCGGCAAGGACTTCAAGACGGGACAGACGTTGATGAAAACCATTCTCGCTCCGGGCTTGAAAGCTCGAATGATCGGGTTATCCGGATGGTTTTCAACCAATATTCTGGGAAATCGAGATGGCGAAGTCCTGGATGATCCGGAGTCATTCAAAACCAAGGAGGAGAGTAAGTTGTCGGTGCTCGAGTACATTCTGCAGCCGGAGGTATATCCCCAACTGTACAGCGACTTCTACCACAAGGTTCGCATCAACTATTATCCTCCCCGCCGCGATAACAAGGAGGGATGGGATAATCTGGATATCTTCGGATGGCTGGGATATCCCATGCAGATCAAGATCGATTTTCTCTGTCGCGATAGCATCCTGGCAGCGCCCCTGGTCCTGGACCTGGTACTTTTCCTGGATTTGGCTAAAAGAGCAGGGATGTCCGGCATTCAGGAATGGCTTTCCTTTTATTTCAAGAGCCCTATGACCCTTCCCGAACTCTATCCAGAGCATGATCTGTTCATTCAACTCATGAAGCTGAAAAACACCCTACGCTTTATACGCGGTGAGGGGCAGATCACTCATCTGGGAATGGATTACTACGAGTAGCGCTGG
>JAYZBY010000028.1:0-9359 GCA_036338555.1 Acidobacteriota bacterium
GGATCGTAGTATTCCTTGCGGGTGGGCGCCTGCTCGATGCTGACCTGCTCCCACTTCACGTCCAGCTCATCGGCCACGATCATGGGCAGCGCGGTATGGGTTCCCTGCCCCATTTCCACCTTGTTGACCATCACCGTGAGGTGATCATCGGCCGAGAGGTGGTACCAGACCGTCGGCTGGAAACGGTTCGACTCGGTGTCCGTCTCGCTCATGGCCATCACCTTCAGCCCCGACGGGGTGGCCGCCACCGCCAGCGTCAAGCCCGTTCGGGTCAAAAACTCTCTTCGATCCAGTGTGCTTTTCATGAGTTTTTCACCTCCTGGGCCGCCTGCCGGATGGCCGTCTTGATGCGCGTATAGGTCCCACAACGGCACAGATTGCCCTCCATGGCCTGGATGATCTCCTGCTCGCTGGGATCGGTGTTTTTATCCACCAGCGCCACCGCCGACATGATCTGACCCGACTGGCAGTAGCCGCACTGAGGCACCTGGATGTCGATCCAGGCCTGCTTGACCGGATGATCCCCGGCGATCCCTTCAATGGTGGTAATCTTGCGGCCCGCCATCCGGCTCACCCGCAGCTGGCAGGACCGCATGGGCTGTCCGTCCACGTGAACCGTACAGGCCCCACACTGGGAGATGCCGCAGCCGAACTTGGTACCGGTGAGCTGAAGATGCTCACGGATGACCCACAGCAACGGGACATCTTCAGACACCTGGACGGTGTGGTCTTTTCCGTTGATATTCAGGGTGATTTGAGCCATAAGATGCTCCTTTTTTGATTTGGACCTTTGTCAATAAGGTGAAACAAAGCTCATATACTTCATTTTGTATACTTGAGTATACTCCACTACCAACCCCAAGGAAAACCCAAGATGTCCTGCAAAGTGTTGAAACTTGAACAAGTCCGCTTCGCGGACTAGTACTGTGGTGTTGTGGTGCCGCTGGTCTTCGACCAGCGCGTTCCACGTTCCAGGTTCCACGTTTCACGTTTCCGGAGTGTGGGAGGCGCCTCAGTGCGCCGATTCCGGAGAGCCGCTCACAGAGCGGCCGCTACAATTGCTCGCCATATCTCCGACCTCGCTCCGAAGGAGCGACAGGGTCAGGGGTCAGCCTTCTCCGGGCCTCCGCGGTTCCCCCCTCACAGCTGGGGTCGTCTCTGATGCCAGTCCGTCTCGGCTTCGTAGGCGTGGGCCACTCGATAAATGATTTCTTCCTCGAAAGGCTTGGCCGCGATCTGCAGTCCCACCGGAAGTCCCGCCGGCGAGGTGGAAAAACCCGCCGGTACGGCCATGGCCGGATAGCCGCTGCAATTGAACATCTTGGCAAAGTCTTGCCGCACCCTGAACTGCAGGGGTTCGCCCGCAGGAGCCGGCCTTCCCGGAGTGATGAATACATCGAAGGACCTGAAAAGCTGGCGCATTTCCTGGAGGAAAACCTTTTTCAATTTCTGGGCCCGCAGATAGTGAACGGCTGGGATGAGCGCACCCACCTCGCCCTCGCTTCGAGGCCGGGCATTTTCCCCATAGCGGTCGGGATCACCCGCCAGATGATGCTCATGATAGGAGGCGGCCTCACAGATTCTAATCACCCTTTGACCCGAGTCCATGGCCTGAAGGGTGGAGGGCATCTCCACCTCCACCAGCTCGGCTCCCAACTTCTGGTAAACCTCCAGGGCGTCTTGGTAGCCTCTGATGCAGTCGGCATGAAAATCGTCGACCAGGGAATCTGAAGGAATGCCAATGCGGATTCCCCTCACACCTCTCCCCAGTGCCTTTGTGTAGTCGGGTATGGAAACATCGACGGTGTAGTCATCCTGTGGATCGTAACCCGCCAGAACATTCAACATGAGGGCGTTGTCTGCAACGGTCCGCGTCATCGGACCGATGTGGTCCAGCGACCAGCTGATGGGAATCACGCCATAACGGCTCACCAGGCCAAAGGTGGCCTTCATTCCCACCACATTGCACAGAGTAGCCGGATGGCGAATGGAGTTGGAGGTATCGCCTCCGGTGGCTGCTGCCAGCTCACCGGCAGCCAGGGCCACCGCAGAACCTCCACTCGATCCTCCCGGGGTTCTGGAGAGATTCCAGGGATTGTGGGAAGGCGTGTCTCCACCCATGGAGAAGGCGGGGAGCCGGGTCTTCCCGACCAGGATGGCGCCGGCTTCCTTCATCCGGGCCACCACCGTGGCATCGTAGGTGGGAATAAAATCGGCCAGCAGCGGAGAGCCGGCGGTGCTCTTGATCCCCTTGGAATAGTGGGTATCCTTCACCCCAAAGGGAATCCCATGCAGGGGCCCTCGATACTGGCCCCGGGCGATCTCCTCCTGAGCGGTACGAGCCGCCTGGAGCGCCTCATCCCGGGCCACGGTGACAAAAGCCAGAACCCTGGATTCCACTTGATCGATCCGGTCCAGGATGGCCTGGGTCAACTCCAGCGGGGAGAGTTGTCGGGTTCGGATGAGCTCGGCCGCTTCGGCGATGCTCAGGTAATTCAACTCGGATGCATTGGCCTGGGATGTGGCCTGGCTGATGGAAGACAGGGCTGCCGCCCCGGCAACCGATCCCTTTAAAAAGGTACGTCTGGAGACACTCATCTGGTTACTCCTTACTTTTATGATTCCTTCTCGAGTCGGAAGGTGGGTACCGGTTCCGACTCCAACTTCAGATTCACTTCCGCCACCGCATCGATGGCATCGAGGTGTCTTTTCATGCTGGAGAGATCCGCCTCGATCCTTTCATCGCTGAGGTCCAGTCCGGCCAATTTGGCCGTCTGCTTCATGACCTCTTTGATCTCTTCATCCGTCATGTTTTTGTGCATGGTCTGTTCTCCTGTTAAAAATAATCAACTGGGCAGAGCGCACTTCTGTGCGCCCTTCAATTCCCGGCGGTACTCACCACTTCGTCAAAGACTCGCAGCAGGTTCTCACCCATGATCTTGGCCACATCCTGGCGAGAGTAGCCTCGACCCAACAGGGCCTGGGCCACGTTCTGGTAATCCGCCGCGTTTTCAATCCCCCGCAAATTGACCGGATAACCTCCAAAATCGGTACTGATGGCTACATGATCCGCGCCTACCAGCCGGGCTATGTAGTCGATGTGATCAATGGCAACAGAGACCAGGGGCATGCTCTTGCGGCGCTCAATACTCATCCTTGCTCGGCCTGCATCCCCACCACTTTGCCGCTCCCGGATAAAATCGTAGATGGTCCCGGCTTCCCCTTGATAGACCAGCGGATCCAGTCCCACCAATGCCGAGCCTCGTATGCGGCCCCGGTGAAACTTGTCCTGATACTCCTGGTCAACGGCCATGGGCAAAAAGGGAACACAGATCACTCCATTCATATCCGCTATCTTGCGAATCATCTCATCGCTCCAGTTGGGGATGTTGGGAGAGGTCACCAGGGCGCGAACCGCTGAATGAGTGGTGGTGACCGGCTGGGTGCTGACGTTCATCACATCCATGACGGTCTGCTCGGCGGTGTGTGAGAGATCGATCACGATCCCCAGCCGATTCATCTCCGCCACCAGTTCCCGGCCGTACTCGGTCAGCCCGTATCCTTTGCCGCCGTTTTCACTGGAGTGCATGACATCGCCAATGCTGTTCCCCAGCAGGTGAACCAGATTCATCTCCCGCAATCCTAAACGGTGAAGCATGCGCAACACCCCCAGATCCCCCTCCAGGGCCAGGGCTCCCTCGATCGACAAAATAGCCGCGATCTTCCCCTGGCGGCGCAGCTCCCGGACTTCTGCGGCATTGGTGGCCATGGCGATCCGATCGGGATAGCGGGCCAGCTCCCGATAGAAGTGGTCAAACTGTTTGAGAGTTTCCTTGACGGCCAGATGATTGGCTTCCAGAAACTCATCGATGGCGGTATTGACGAAGGCCGCACCCAGTGCTCCCTGCTCGGCCAGCGGGAGGGTAAATCGACCGTCCGAGTTGGCCTCACCCAGGGTTCCCCCCCGAGCATAGACCGACCAGACAGGATGCATGTGCCCGTCAAACACCCAGAAGGCGTCCTCACTGTCCTGGGCATGGACCAGCTCCGGAAAGGACTGGAGAAAGGTTGGAATCCGAGGTGCCAGGACAACCAGGATGCCCAACACACTCAGCCAGATCAAGATTTGCTTTTTCATGAGGCAAACTCCCTTTGCTTGGAAAAATATGGTGTACGTTGCCTTTGAAATATCACTAATCCAGGCTTGGGTCAACAGAAGGAGCGGCAAGGCCCGGGATGGTTGAATGGGTGATTTGCCTATGCTAGGATTCTCGGCAAGGTTTCGATTGAGAAGGTCGTCAAACCGGGGCAGCAGAAAGCTAAGTTTAATCACATCCCGGCTCTCAGGAAGGATGCTATGTTGGAAGCCACTGACCTCTCCAAAGTTTACGACGGCGGTCCGCCTGCGCTGGATTGCTTGAATCTCACGATTGAACCCGGTGAGATCTTCTGTCTTTTGGGTGCCAACGGGGCTGGCAAAACCACCACCATCAACCTGTTTCTGAACTTCATTGAACCCTCAGGTGGAACCGCCAAGGTCAAGGGCCTGGATGTGACCCAGGCGCCGCTTGAAACCAAGAAATATCTCGCCTACATCCCGGAACAGGTCATGCTCTATCGGAACCTCACGGGATTGGAGAATCTCGAGTACTTCAGTGCCCTGGCGGGACGACGTTATGAGCGCTCCGATCTACTTCCTTTTTTCGAGCAGGTGGGCCTTACCACCGAGGAAGCCCACAAGCGCATCTCCACCTACTCCAAAGGGATGCGACAAAAGGTGGGAATCGCCATTGCGCTGGCCAAAAAGGCGGAAGCCCTGCTTTTGGATGAACCCACCTCAGGGCTGGATCCGAAGGCCTCCAATGAGTTCTCCGGACTGTTGCGGCAACTGAGTTCCGAAGGAGTGGCGGTTTTCATGGCCACTCATGATCTATTTCGAGCCAAGGAGACCGGAACTCGAGTGGGGATCATGAATCATGGTCGACTGGTTGACACCATGGACACCGAAGGTCTCCAGCACACCGATCTGGAGCGAATCTATCTGGAGCATATGCATGATTAAGGGCTCACTCTGAGAGAGACCTTCAGAAAGAAATAAAACATGGTGAGGTGAGTTAATGATTAGGACCATCGCTTACAAAGAGTTTTTAGAAATGGTTCGCGACGGCCGTGCTCAATGGGCCGCAGGCATCGTCATTGCCCTCTTACTCACCGCCCTAGCAGTGGGCTGGAGAAACTATGAGGAGATAAATAGCGAGCGCCAACTGGCGCAGAGCACAGTTCGCGAGCAGTGGCTCAGCCAGCCGGAGCAAAACCCTCATTCGGGAGTACATTTCAGCACCTATGCCTTCAAACCCCGAACCTTTCTATCTTCAATTGATCCGGGACTCGCCCCCTACGTTGGGGCTACGGTGTGGCTGGAAGCCCACCTGCAGAACCAGATGGTGGCCCGACCGGCTGACGATGCCTCCGCCGTTCAACGCTTCGGCCAAATGACTGCGGCCATGGTTTTACAGCTGTTGCTGCCGCTTCTGATCATTCTTGTTTCCTTTTCCGTCTTTGCCGGCGAGAAGGAGCGGGGCACCCTCCGGCAGCTCATCAGCCTGGGCGTCAAGCCAAGCCATCTGGCTGCCGGCAAGGCACTCGGGGTAGCGGGAGCCCTTGCCCTGGTGCTGGTTCCGGCTGCAGTTATCGGAGTCCTCGCCTTGTCCCTGTTGACCGACCTGGCTGCAGCCAGATTGGACTTGGGGCGGATGCTCTTAATGGGAGGTTTTTACCTACTTTACCTCGGTCTCTTCATTGGCCTTTCCTTAGCAGTATCTGCCAAAGCCCGCTCCTCAAGATTGGCGCTGGTAGGGCTGCTCGGTTTTTGGGTTTTCAACGGCCTGATCGCGCCCCGTGTCACGTCCGATATCGCTCGGACTCTGTACCCGAACATTCCTAATTTTGAGTTCGAGGGGGAACTAGTGAAGGCCCAGAATTATGGACTGGACGGGACAAGTACTTATGACGAGCGTCGGAGTAAACGGGAAAAGGAAGTCCTGGAACAGTACGGCGTCGAGGAAACGAAAGATCTTCCGGTGAACTTTTACGGGATCCAATTGCAGATGAACGAAGACTTTGGGTATCTGGCCAATGACAAATTCTACGGTGATCTGTACGAGAATTTTCGGAGGCAAAATCGTGTCCGAGACATCGGTGCGGTTTTTGCGCCTCTTTTGGCCATTCGCCCCCTCTCGATGGCACTGTCAGGGACCGATTGGTATCAACATCAGGACTTTGCCGAAAGAGCGGAGATGCACCGACGGCTGACGGTAAAAATAATCAATGATGATATTACCTTCAATGGAATTGTAGATGGGGTTTCACTTAGCAATCAATATGTGAACGGAATTGATATATGGGAACGAGTGCCCCCTTTTAAATATCAAGTGAAACCGGTTTCCTGGGTGTTGGGCAATCATCGATGGAATCTTGTGATCCTTTTGCTGTGGTTTGCATTCGCGGGCGTCCTCCTGTGCTGGGCCACCGGACGAATGGAAGTAGAGTGATTTACGTGGCACGCTTTTTCTCGATTTAATTTCTTTATTACAAAAAAGCTGGGAGGCATCTTGCTGTGGTCGTTCAGATCATAAAACACGAATGGCGTAATTTGACTGCGGATCGAACGCTTTGGTGGGTGACCTTCATCCTGGTGGTGGCCATCGGCTACGGGGTTTACAATGGAACCTCCTGGATCACCTTCCTGGAAGAAAGCATAGAAAATGCGCTCCAGGAAGAGCACGATAGGCTGGCCAAATATCAACTCATTGTTGCCAATGACCTCCCACCAGAGAGAAGAAGCCGGTCTCCTTACAGCGCAAGGTATATGGGGCGCAATTTTGGGGTCCGGTATGCCTATCTTCCGCCGACTCCTTTGGCTTCACTATCGATCGGACAGAGCGATCTATACGCTTCCTACTTTAAGGTTAGCACGCGAAGCACCACGCGCCAGAAGAGACATTCTGAGCACGAAAACCCCAACCATCTGCTGGAGCGTCCCTTTGATCTGGCGTTTGTGACCGTTTACCTGTTTCCTCTGCTGATTTTGGCCCTCAGCTACAACCTGATCAGCTCCGAGAGAGAACAGGGCACAATGGCCATGGTTCTTTCTCAACCGGTTTCGCTGCGAAAGTTTGTGGTGGCCAAAGTTGGGTTTCGGGCCTTCATTATTACTGTGTTGGTCGTTGGGCTTTCCTTTCTTGCCTTTCTTCTAAACGGAGTGAATCTCTTGGACGCGAGTGCCAGCAAGCAGCTACTGATGTGGATCGGTATCGTTGTCCTCTATAGTGCATTCTGGTTTAGCCTGGCTATGGCTGTGAATGCCTTGGGGCAGAACTCGGCAACCAATGCCATCATCCTGGCGGGCATGTGGCTGGCGTTCGTGGTTCTCGTTCCCTCAGCCGTCAGCCTCCTGGTGAGAACTCTGTACCCTGTGTCCACGCAGGTGGAGTTTATTGTAGCCCGCCGCGAGGCTGCAGTGGATGACAGGGCCCGGGAGGCTCAGACCCTTTCCATGTATTTCGAAGATCATCCGGAATTTGTGCCCGAGGGGCAAGAGCCCGATTTCGAAAGGTTCGACACCCTGCAATATGCAGCGGAAATGGGGGTGGAGCAGACTATGCGACCGCTGGTGGACCAATACCGGGAGCAGCTCTTACGGCAGCAAGCTCAAGTGAATCGTTTACGCTTCCTTTCCCCCGCTATAGTCACTCAGGAAGCCCTGACTGAAATCGCTGGAACAGGACTGGCGCGGTACAATCACTTTTTATCCGTCGCGGAAACTTTCCATAAAGAGTGGAGAGCCTACTTCGAACCCAAGATCTTCGCATTCTATAAATTGACCGGAAAAGATTACGATGAGTTTCCCCGCTATTCATTCGTTGAGGAACCCGAGGGGAGGGTTGTAGACTATGTTTTTAACTCTCTGGTAGGCTTGATCGTCCCCACGCTTGCGATCTTCGCGATCGGCCTGCTCAAGCTCCGGCGCTACCCTTTGAGTGGGTAGGGGCGCCGACCGGATTCCACCTGTGATGCAGTGGTGTCGTGGAGATGCGGTGATCGAAGTTGGATCGGTAAAGGGGCGCACGGCCGTGCGCCCCTACTTTACCCGGCACGATCGTGTAGCGATCGAGGCAACTGATCAAAAAGCACTTCAGTGTTCGGCGGTTTTCACCACTTCATCCAAGAGGCTCAGCAGGTTCTCACCCATAACTTTGGCCACGTCCTCGCGGCTGTATCCTCTTTTCAAAAGCGCCTGAGCGATGTTCTGGTACTCCCCTGCGTTCTCAATTCCTCTGATGTTGACGGGATACCCTCCCCAGTCCGAGCTGATGGCGACATGATCCACCCCCACCAGCCGGGCAATGTGATCAATATGATCAATGAGAAAAGAGAGTGGGGGAATATCCCTGCTGCGCTGCCGCGCCCTCTCGGACCGACTCGAGGAGCTCCTGCTTCTCCGTTCCTCGATGAAATCAAAGATCTTGGTGGGATCTCCGCGGTAGACCAGAGGCTCCAGCCCCATCAGACCCGAGCCACGGGGCCGCCCGGTGTGGTATTTGTCGTGAAACTCCTGGTTGACGACCATGGGCAGGAAGGGAACGCAGATGACCCCTCCCTTGGCGGCCAGCTTGCGAATCATCTCATCGCTCCAGTTGGGGATAGTAGGTGAGGTCACTAGGGCTCGCACTCCGGAGTGGGTGGTTGCCACAGGCTGGCTACTGGCTTCGATCACATCCAGAACCGTCTGCTCAGCCGTGTGGGAGAGATCAATCACAATACCCAGCCGATTCATCTCGGCCACCAGTTCCCGCCCGAAATCGGTCAATCCGTATCCCATGCCGCTGTTGCGAGGCGAGTGCATGACGTCACCGATGTTGTTCTCCAGCAGGTGAACCAGATTCATCTCGCGCAAGCCTAACCGATGGTACATCCGCAGCACCCCCAGGTCGCTCTCGATGGCTAAGGCTCCTTCAATCGACAGGATGGCCGCGATCTTGTTCTCTCTGCGAAGCGCTCGAACCTGGTCGCCGTCAGTGGCCGCTCTGATTCGATCGGGGTACTTGGCCAGTTCCCGATAGAAGTGATCAAACTGCCTGATGGCATCCTTGACGGCCAAATGATTGGCTTCGTAGAACTCATCAATCCCGGTGTTCACAAAGGCCGCTCCCAGTCCGCCCTGCTCGGCCAGGGGGAGGGTAAAACGAGGATCGGCGTTGGGTTCTCCGATGGTTCCACCGCGGCGATAGACCGAGGACATGGGATGCATATGCCCATCAAAAACCCAGAACTTCTGCTCCGACTCCTGGGCATAGATG
>JAYZBY010000029.1:0-24013 GCA_036338555.1 Acidobacteriota bacterium
CAGTACCAGGACAGCGAAGGCGAGATCCACACCAGCGGCAATCAGCTGCTGCTCGACAGTTATCGGGTCCGATGGAGCGACCTTGCCGAGCGGGTTGGCTTTAGCAGCAGAACCCCTGACCCCTGACCACAGACCAACGGACCAACAGACCTACAGACCTACAGACCACCGTTGTATTGAATATTTCATGTTCTAATTGGGCACGATCCTGCAGCCTGTTGTAGGGACGCACGGCCGTGCGCCCACAGCAAGGACTGCGATGCTAAGAAGGGCGCACGGCCGTGCGCCCCTACTAGCCTTACAGGATCAGGGCGAATTTGGAGACGACCTGGTTGGTATGCCCCTGGCGGGCTTCCGGAGTGTGGGAGGCGCCTCAGTGCGCCGATTCCGGCAGACCGCACGAACCCACGACCGCACGAAAGCACCAGTGCACGAATGCCCGCCCGCCCTTGCAGAGGCGGGGTGGGGATGGTACAGTTGAAATTGAAATTCGATTTCAATTGAGAGGTGGAGAGCGATGCTGCTGATTCGCCGGCTTTTCCCGGTTCTGACCTTTTTGCCGATTGTTATTGGGGTTGCAGTCCTGTTTGTTCCGGCCGGTGGGGCGCCCGAGGCCGGACCCCCTTCAACGGACATCCTGGTTCCTGAAGATCCCGACCGTCTTGAACCCGAGAGGCTCGTTTTTCTTCTTCAGTATCTGGGAACGGATTACGCGGCGGCCGTCCAGGCCGGCCAGGTTGTGAGCGATTTCGAGTACCAGGAAATGCTGGAGTTCAGCCGGCTGCTGCTGGAGCAATACCGGCAACTCGATCCTGATTCGGAGATCCTGTCCGGCCTCGAGGAGGCCCGGCAGATGATTCAGGAGAAGCGCGACTGGGCTGAGGTTCGAAGTCTCACCCAAGGTCTGCTTCCCAAACTTTCTGAGCAGCTCAACGTCATCTCCTATCCCAACCTGGTTCCGGACCTGTCCCGAGGTGAGGAGCTCTATCGAGCCAACTGTGAAAAATGTCATGGGGTCAACGGGGACGGAAGCGGCCCTTCGGCCACGGATCTGGATCCGGCCCCCCGGTCATTTCTGGAGGAGCGGATGAATCAGCTGGCTCCTCATCAGATTTACAATGCCGTGAGCTTTGGAGTGGAGGGAACGGAAATGCCCTCTCATCTGGAATCGCTCAGGGACCCGGAACGTTGGGATGTGGCATTTTTCGTCTTTACCTTCCGGCAGGGCTTCACTCCGGTTCTCCCCGAGCGTCCACTCCCGCTCTCATTGAAGGATCTGGCGACCCATACCAGTGAGGAATTGGTGTCCCGATTCTCGGACCAGGGCCGGGAGGTCCGGATAGCCCACATTGACTACTATCGTCAAAACCCGCCTGGAGCCTCGCTGGAGGAGCTCTTGCTGCTGGCCGAACAAAAGCTGCAAAAGGGGAAGGATGCCTATCAGGGTGGGAACCCTGAGCAGGCGCTTCGTTTCACGCTGGACGCCTATCTGGAAGGTGTAGAGCCGGTGGAGCCCGCCCTGCGGCAAAGAAATCGGGCCCTGGCAACCCAGCTGGAGACCGAGTTCTGGCGTTACCGGATGGATCTTCGCAGCGGAGCACCGGCAGCCGCCATCGATCTTAGCTACCAGTCGCTGCGAGTGGTCCTGGGGCGCTCGAGAGAGGCGCTGGAGAATTCGGAAGCCGAATCGGGTTTTGCCTTTTTGCAGTCGTTGACCATCATCTTGAGAGAGGGTATTGAAGCCGCTCTTCTGCTGGGATTGATGGTGACTTACCTGGCCGTTTCAGGTTATGGCCGTCTCCGGAAATACGTCGGCCTGGGAGCTGCTGCCGGCATCCTGCTGGGAATCGTGACCTGGTGGGTGTTTCAGGTGATTCTGGCGCTCTCTCCGCTCCAGCAGGAAGCCCTGGAGGGGATCACCTCGTTGCTGGCTGCTGCAGTTCTGTTTTCGGTGACCTTCTGGGTGATTCACCAGATCGACATCAGAAGCTGGAAGGAGTATATCCGTAAAAAGGCCGAGGAAGCGGTGGGAACCGGCCGGGGCTTGACCCTGGCATCGGTCGCCTTTCTGGTGGTCTATCGGGAAGCGGTGGAAACGGTCCTTTTCTACCAGGCTTTATGGATGCGAAGCTCAGAAGCTCAGGCTGCAGTGGTGTTGGGTTTTATTTCGGGGACGGCAGTCCTGGCGGCTCTGGTCTTCCTCATGTTCAAATTCGGGGTTCGCATCCCCTTGAAACCCTTTTTCTCACTGACCGGCATTCTGCTGGGTCTTTTGGCGTTTGTGTTTGCCGGTTATGGGGTGCGGGAGTTGCAGACGATTGGTTGGATCAAGGAAACGCCGCTGCTGTGGGTTGGATCGCTTCCGTTGTTGGAGATCCGGCCCACGCTGGAGACTTGTGTTCTGCAGTTCGGAATTGTCGCTTCGATTCTGATTGGCTGGCTCCTGCTGACGCGGAAACCGCTAACCACAGACCACAGACCCTAGACTACAGACAAGCCGCTGGTCTTCGACCAGAGCGCGTTCCACCTTTCACGTTTCCGGAGTGTAGGAGGCGCCTCAGTGCGCCCCTACACTTCTTACTTGTTCCCCCATGATAAAATACTGGTGCAATGGCTGAGATTTATCAGTACTCGGCCGCTATCCTCATTGGGGTGGCGATCTTTGGCGCGATTCTGGGACTTTTGCGCCTGCGGCACGCCCGCAAGATGCGTTCCGCGGAGGGCCTCATCCGCAAACTGGAAGGCACCGCCGTCCCGGATCCGGAGGGGGAGCACTCCCCCGAGAAGGCGCTTCAGGATGAAGAAATTCTTGCCGCTCGTCCCTCCCTGTACGGGATACCCTATCTGGCCTGGATCATCACTTCTCTGGTGATTCCCAGTGTCTTCCTGATCCTTTTCATTGAAAACCTGACCAACCCGTACGCTCCGCCGGCTGCTCAAACCGAAGCCTGGATCGCCTATCGGGCCCCTGCCGCTTTTGAATTTCAGGGCAAACAGTTCCCTCGTCATAATCTGCTGATTCCCAAGGGAAAGCTGGTCACCGATGCCGATCGCAGGGTGGTTCGGGAAGCGCTCAGGAATCGAGAACGGGTGGGACCTGGAAACGTTCTGGGAACGCTGCTCATTGTGACCATTTTCACGCTCATCTTGCTCTACCACACCAATTTTCTCTATCCCCGCAGTACCGAGAAAAACAAGAATCTGATTCTTATCTATTTGACGATTTTAATCGTGCTGGTCTGCGCAAAGGTAGCGCTGTTCTATGAAATCTTCTCGCCCTATCTGATCCCGGTCCCCTGGGCGGGATTGATGATCACAGTGCTTATCAACCGGCGTATTGTTCCGCTGATCATGCTGATTACGTTGATCTTCGTCTCGCTGGTATCAATTTTCGATTTCAGGCTTTTTCTGGTCTTACTCTCGGGCGGGCTGGTGAGTGGAAGCTGGGTGCGCCAGGCACGCCGCCGCAGTGAACTGATGGCGGCCTCGCTCATGGTCGGACTGGTGATGGCTTTCGTATTTCTGTGTGAGCTGAGTTTGACCGGGGGAGAACTCTCCGATGCTTTTCCCGATGCCCTGGCGGCTCTTACCAACGGTATTATCGCCGCTCTTCTGACCCTGATTTTCCTTCCTGTTTTTGAGCGGCTGTTTGATTTTACCTCACCTTTTCGATTGATGGAGTTGTTGGACTTGAACGTGCCGGTACTCAAGGAGCTGTTCTTCAAGGCACCGGGCACCTACCAGCACAGCATGGCGGTGGCCAATATTTCGGAAAGCGTGGCCAACGAGATCGGTGCCAATAGTCTGTTGGTGAGGGTGGGATCCTATTACCACGATATCGGCAAGATGTTCAGACCGGAATACTTTATTGAGAACCAGGTGGCGGGAGATAATCTGCATGAATCACTGGGTCTGGTTGCTTCAGCGGCCCTTATCCGTTCTCATGTGACGATGGGAGTCCAACTGGCTCGGCAGATCGGTCTGCCCGGTGCAGTGGAAGATTTTATTCCCCAGCATCATGGCACCTCGACCATCGACTATTTTTACCACAAATCCAAGCAGCTGGAATCGGAGATCAAATCGGAGCGAATCTTCAAGTATCCCGGACCCAAGCCTCAGAGCCGGGAAACAGCCGTCGTGATGATCGTGGATTCATGCGAGGCGGCCTGCCGGGTGGTGGAGAGTCGTGATGACCAGACCATCCGCAATCTGGTCAGCCGTATCGTTCAAAGAAAATTGGAGCAGGGAGAGCTTGATCAATCAGGCCTGACCATCGGAGAGCTGAAGAAGATCGAAGATACAGTGACTCATATCCTCAAGAACACGGGGCACCATCGAATCGCCTATCCATCCGACAGCGGATCAACCCCGGCAGAAGAAAACCGGATTTCGAGCCTGCGAGTCGTCCGCCCCCGAGGAGTCGCTGGAAAGCAATCACCCGATTGATTCCCGTGAGAGCCAAGAGGGGTCATACCCGGGGCCTCGTCGCCATTTATCAGACCCTTGAAAGAGTGGTTCCGTTTGCGGCTGGCTGGCCCGGTGGAGATTGGCCGGTCAGCGGGAACTTCAATCCTCCCCGCTTTGAAGTGGTGGCCGGTGCCATCCTGACCCAGAACGTCAACTGGAACAATGTGGAGAAGGCCCTGGAGAGGATGGTCCAGGAGAGTCTGGTGGATGCGGAAGCGATCCTACTCTGCCCGGAACCCCGGCTGGAGGCGGCCATTCGACCATCCGGGTTTTTCAGACAGAAGGCCCAACGACTCAAGATCATGGCCCGATTCATTTCCGACTACCCGGGTGATTTCTATCGCCACGTCCAGCGGGAGCAGCTTCTTGCCATCCAGGGGATTGGACCTGAGACGGCCGACTCGATTTTGCTGTACGCCTGCGACCAGGTACATTTCGTGATCGATGCCTACACCCGCCGGATCTTCGAGCGTTACGGTGAATTGGATGAAAAAGCCGGCTATGACGTCATCCAGGACACCTTCCAGTCACAGCTGCCGGTGGAGATCTCCCTTTACAAGAAATTTCACGCCCTGATCGTGGAACATGCGAAGCGGACCTGCAAGAAGGTGCCGCAGTGTGAAGAGTGCGTGCTGCGGGAGGAGTGTCGTTGGGCTGGGGACGACTGACAGGCCGCTCACAGAGCGGCCGCTACAAAACCGTGCCGGCTGTCTGAAGGGCGCACGGCCGTGCGCCCCTACACTTCTTTAACTTTCCACCAGCGTCTTTTCAAAACGAGCGGGATCAAAGGCCTGGTGCCTGGCGCTTTTGGGATTGAGAAATCGCTCCGCGGCCAGGCGGCCGATTTCCCAGCTTGCGCCCATGCCATGACCTCCCAGGCCCCCCACCCAGAACAGGTGATCCCATCTTGTATCCCACCCGATTACAAAGGAGTTGTCAGGCGACTTGGTTCGGAAGCAGGACCAGACCTCACGTTGTTTCGCGTCACGCAGGGCCGGGAGCTGCCGCCAGACGAGTTCGGCCAGAGACTGTGAAATATCGGGACTGACGGTGGGATCCAGGCTGGTGCTCTCTTCTTCGTCACAGATGCTGAATAGAAGCCTCCCCGACTCGGGTCTAAAGTAAAAGTTCTCGGAGAGACTCCAGACGAAGGGCTGTGCAGGGTCCAGATCGGGGATGTCATCGAGTACGAAAAGATGTCTTTTCAAAGCAGGAAGTTGGAGGTTGGCGGCGTCGGCCAGTTGAGCCACCCTGGAAATCCAGGCTCCGGCGGCATCGATGAGATAGCCGGCCTCGATGGTGCCCTGAGAGGTTTCCACCTGGTAGGGCCCCGTCCCTGTGACATCCAGTAGCTGGCAATCAAACCGAAATTCAACCTTCCGGTCTCGGGAACCCTGCATATAAAATTGCAGAAGCGATGAAATATCCATGACTCCATCGGAAGGAGTCCACAGGGCCGCCTCAAACTCGTGGCCTTTCAAAAACGGAATCTGCCCGGTGACTTTCTTCGGTGGGCAATATTCCGAGGTGATCAGGTCCGGTTGGCGGGTCGGTTCCAGCAAAGCCTTCCGACCGATCAGAAGCGATCCATTCTGCTTGAAACCCACGGCGACCGCGTGCTCTTCGTAAGCTTTTCGGCTGGCTGCCACCGCCTGACGGATGTGGGGATTTGCGGTGGATTGAAGGACCAGCGAGGCATTGCGCCCGGAAGCATGAAAGCCGGGTATTTTCTCTTTTTCAATAACCAGGATGGATTCGGGTAGACCCTGGCTCAAATGAAAGGCGGTGGAAGCTCCCGCAAAGCCCGCCCCGATGATAAGAATGTCTGTGTTCACTTTAATAGAGGATTCTAGCACGTAAGGAGGTCCGCTTCGCGGACTCGCGGACCCCTGACCCCTGACCGTTGACCGGCTGACCCCTGGCCGACCGCACTACTGCACCATTCAAACCACGTATTGTCTCAGGAACTGCTCGACCTTTTCGTAATAGTCTTCGATGGTCTCGCTCTTGCGCCATCCATGACCCTCTCCCGGGTAGATTTGGTACAAGTGGGGTATTCCTCGTTTGGCCAGCGACTCGACCAATTCATCGGACTGCGAGCGAGGCACCACCTGATCCTCCTCCCCTTGAAAGACGGCCAAGGGATCTTCGATTTGTTCAGCCGAGAACAAGGGAGACCGCTGGCGGTATCTCTCAGCATGCTCAGGCAGTTTGCCCACCAGAACATCCAGGTAATGTTGCTCAAATTTGTGGGTGTCTTCGGTCAAGCTAAACAGATTGGAGACGCCATAGCGACAGATGCCGGCTCGAAAGAGTCCGGGATAGGCAATCAGACTCAGCAAGACGGTATATCCCCCTGCGCTGCCTCCCATCACGACGAGCTGCTGATCATTGGCCAGACCCTGAGACAGGAGATAGTCGACCGCCGAACGGGTGTCTTCGACATCCACGATTCCCCAGTTTTCTTTTAAAGCGGCCGCATAGGATCTGCCGTATCCCGAACTGCCCCGGTAGTTGAGTTCCAGAACCGCGAATCCCCGGCTGGTAAAAAATTGAGTCTCCGCAGGGTATCCGGCCCGGTATTGTGAGGTGGGGCCGCCATGAATCTTGATAATGGTCGGAGGTGGTTGGCGGCTTTCATATTCCGGGTTGCTGGGAGGGTAATAAAGCCCGTGACAGACCCCCACCGAAAGGTGGGTTTTGATGGGCCAGCTCAAGAGTTCAGGACAGCTGAGATAGGAGTCCTCGATCTCTTCCTGGATGCTGCGCCGATGGATGTGCACCTGACCGGAGCTCGAGATGGATAGGATCCGGACCGGGGTCGTGGAAGAGGAGGCAATCAGAGCCAGTTTCCCTTGGGGAGCTGAGGCGATCTGAGTCAAGTCGGTGTAGTTCCGGAGTTCTCCCTGAACCTCATGCAGCGTTTGCTCTTGCAGGTCGAATCGTGCCAGCGAGGTAAAACCTTCCCTGGATCTCAAAAAATAGAGGGACTTTCCGTCCTCGGTCCAGGCCTGGGTCCTCATGCCGTGTACCCAGGCAGCAAGGCCATGTTCGGCTTCCTCGGCGACCAGAACTGTTCGCTCATCGCTGCTCAAATCCAGCAGGTGAAGGTTGAACCAGCCATTTTCATTGGAGGCGTAACTCAGATAGCGGCCGTCAGGAGAGAAGGCAGGCTGGAAGACGGCGATGTCACCGCAAGGTTCGCCGACCATGATCCTCCGGGAAGCCATTTCGGGCAGGGGTTGTCCCGGGGTCAATACTCCCAGATAAAGGGCCGAGGAGTCCCAGGGCATCGAAGGGTGATCCCAGGCAATCCAGGCCACCTGGTTTCCCCGGGGATGCCAACAGGGCTGCATGAAAAAGTCGTGACCCCGGACCAGCGTGGTAGGCTCATTCTCACCTGCGGTATCCACCAGCGCCAACACGTCGTTGCCCTGATGGGAGTGAACATAAAGCAGGTAGCACCCATCGGGTGAAACGGCCGGCGAGGTACACTGGCCCCCGTCCTCCGGCGTGATGGATTGGGCCCGGGTCTGGTAGAGGGGTTGGCGAAACAAGCGTCCCTCGGCGGCAAAGTAGGCGCACCCTTGGGCAACGGTGAAATCTCCGCCGCCATAACCAACACGTGCTCGAACCGAGAACTCATTCTCCAGATCGCAGGTGGTGGCATCGGCCGCTGAATGACACACCAGAACGCCGCGATCTGATCGTTCCTCTCGCCAAACCAGGGTCTGGCCGTCGCTGTCCCAGTAAACATCGGAGAAGCGAAGTGGGGTTGAGACGTCGCTGGCCTGAATCGGACTGGCCCACCGTCCGGGCGGTTCTTGTGGTCGCGAAGCAGTCATTGAACTTGTCGGTATCCCCCCCCTTGAAAAGCGAGATTATATAGTGTTTGATAAGTGCGCAATGAAGATTCATGAATATCAGGCCAAGCGAATATTGATCAAGTACGGAGTGAAGGTTCCCGAAGGTAAAGTGGCGACGACGGCGGTTGGGGCCGGTGAGATTGCCCGGGAATTGGGCGGAAAGGTAGCGGTCAAGGCTCAGATTCACGCGGGAGGTCGAGGCAAGGGCGGGGGAATCAAGCTGGCCCAGTCGGCTGAGGAGGCGCAAGAGCTGGCCGGACAACTCCTCGGTTCCAAACTGGTCACTCCCCAGACCGGACCTGAGGGAAAGGTCACCAACTGTGTCTTGATAGAAAAGGGTGTCAATATTGAAAAAGAGTTTTACCTGGGAATCGTGATTGATCGAAGTCAGCAAAGACCGGTCTTTATGGCCAGCCGCGAGGGCGGGGTGGAGATCGAGGAGGTGGCTCAAAAGAATCCGGAATTGATTCTCAAGGAACATGTTCACCCGGGAGTGGGCTTGCAAGCCTTTCAGGCTCGAAAAATCGCTTTCGGATTGGGCCTCGAAGGCAAAGCGGTGGGCAACGCCACCCGATTCATGAGTTCGCTTTACCAGGCCTTTGAATCCTCCGATGCCTCCCTGGCTGAAATCAACCCGCTGGTGTTGACGGATCAGGGCGAACTTTGCGCCCTGGACGCCAAGATGACTTTTGATGACAGCGGTCTTTATCGACATGCCGAGATCCTTGAGATGCGGGACCTGGATGAGGAGGAACCGCTTGAGATCGAGGCCTCCCATCATCAACTCAACTACATCAAACTGGACGGTCAGGTGGGATGTATGGTCAACGGAGCGGGACTGGCGATGGCCACCATGGATATCATCAAACTGGAGGGGGCCTCGCCGGCCAACTTCCTGGACGTCGGAGGCGGTGCCAATGCGGAGCAGGTCCAGAACGCCTTCCGGATCCTGCTGTCGGATGAGAACGTGAAAGCCGTTTTGATCAATATCTTCGGAGGCATCATGCGCTGCGATGTAGTGGCTGCAGGTGTGGTTCAGGCTGCCCGGGAGATTGGGGTGGGCGTGCCGGTGGTGGTTCGTCTGGCAGGGACCAATGTGGAAGAAGGTCGGGAAATCCTGGAGAACTCCGGTCTCAATTTCGCCGTGGCAACCGATATGGGGGATGCAGCCCGCAAGATTCGTGACCTGATTCGGTCGGGCGACTAGGAGATACGACTTGGCTATTTGGATCGATAAAAGCTCAAAAGTGGTGGTTCAGGGAATGACCGGCAGGGAGGGAAGCTTTCATGCTGGAAAGTGTCGGGAATATGGCACCCAGATCGTAGCAGGAGTCACGCCCGGTAAGGGAGGCACCTCACAGGATGGAGTGCCTGTTTTCGATACGGTGAAAGATGCGGTGGAGGAAAAAAGCGCCAATTGCAGTATGATTCTGGTACCCCCTCCCTTTGCGGCCGATGCCATCATGGAGGCGGTGGAGGCAGGCATTCCGCTGGTGGTGTGTATCACCGAAGGGATCCCCGTTTTTGACATGCTGCGTGTCACCGAGTTCATGAAGGGAACCGAAAGTCGATTGATCGGCCCCAATTGTCCCGGGATCATCTCCCCCGGAAAATCCAAGATTGGCATCATGCCCGGTTCCATCCATAAGGAAGGGCGTGTGGGATGTATCTCCAGAAGTGGAACCCTGACCTATGAGGCGGTGGGCCAGTTGAGTGCCAGAAATATCGGTCAGAGCACCTGTATCGGCATTGGAGGAGATCCTATCATCGGTACCGGCTTTATCGATGCTCTGGAGGCCTTTAAAGAAGATCCCGAAACGGACGCGGTGGTGATGATCGGAGAAATCGGAGGTTCCGCCGAAGAAGAAGCGGCGGAATACATCAAGGCTCATTTCAACAAGCCGGTGGTGGGCTTTATCGCCGGACAGACGGCGCCACCGGGTCGCCGCATGGGCCACGCCGGGGCGATCATCTCCCAGGGACAGGGAACAGCCAGTGAAAAGATGAAGAAGATGACGGATTGTGGGATCCAGGTGGTGGAGAGTCCGGCGGAGATCGGATCGGGGATGGAAAAGATGCTCCAGGCGGGCGCCTGAACTGAAAAGCATCCTGCAACGAAACGAGGGGCAGTACCTCGGTTCGTTGTCGCGTTCGCCACAAAACTCACCCTATGTAAGAAACGAGGTACCAGAATAGTGCAGGATAGAACATTAGCTATTATCAAACCGGATGCATTCAGTCGCAATACTGTGGGGAAGATCATCGCCATGGCGGAAGCGAGGGAGCTCTCCATCATCGGAGCCAAGCTGCTTCATCTCACCCAGCAGGAGGTCCAGGGCTTTTACAAGGTGCATCGAGAGAAGGGTTTTTTCGACAGCCTCACCCAGTTCATGAGCGAAGGGCCCATCTTCGTCCTGGTGTTCCAGGGGGAGAATTCCATTGTCCGTTGGCGGGAGACGATGGGCGCGACCAATCCCGCAGAGGCCAAGGAGGGAACCATCCGCGCTCAGTTCGGTGAAAACATTGAGCGCAATGCCGTGCACGGCAGCGACAGCCCGGAGTCTGCCAGCTTCGAGATCAGTTATTTTTTTAACGAGCTGGATTTGGTTCGCTGACCGGGTGACCGGACGAAGGGGCGCGCATAGAGCGGGCCACTCGTTTTGTGTTGTCAGTTGTTACCTGGTTTGGTTGGTAGCTGAATGTGATTCTTCCCTGGAAAAACCAGCAAATTACCTTCGAACGCTTCATGGACTTTTGTCTTTATGACCCGGAGCAGGGCTACTACACCACCAAGCAGGAGATCTTCGGGCCGGAAGGGGATTACTACACCTCCCCCTACACGCATCAGGTGTTTGCCTATTGTCTGGCGGATGCATTCGTTCATTATTTCCAACTT
The DNA here is from genome assembly GCA_036338555.1 of Acidobacteriota bacterium. Taxonomy (GTDB): domain Bacteria; phylum Acidobacteriota; class UBA6911; order RPQK01; family JADFOI01; genus JAPYTY01. The sequence goes on from JAYZBY010000029.1 coordinate 11,230, forward strand.
CTCTCCCGGCCCGGCCCCTTCCATCTGGTGGAACTGGGCGTGGGCGAGGGATTCCTGGGCCGGGACATCCTGACCCGACTCCAGGACGCTCATCCCCGGGTCTTCGATGGGGTGAATTACTGCCCGGTTGAGTTGGGGGAGGATCCCCCTGACGGAATTCACGGGATTGTCTTTTCCAATGAGTTCTTTGATGCCCTTCCCGTTCACCGTGTCCGGGCCCGAGGATCGGAATTCCGGGAAATTCATCTTCGCATCGATGGAGGGATTTCTGAGCTGGAGGGAGAGGTCACCGATCCCCGTATCCTGGAGTATATGAAGACGGGATTCAGGGAGTGGAAGGAGGGCCATGAATACGAGGTTAACCTGAGAATGGTCGAAGTGATGGAAGACCTGGATCGCAGGATAGACTCGGCCTTCGTCCTGACGGTGGATTACGGTTACGACTGGGAAGAGTATCAAGCAAGCGATCGTCCCCAGGGAACGCTCCTTTGCTATCACCGGCACCAGGTGGTGACCGATCCTTATGCCAATCTGGGGTGCCAGGACATCACTGCCCACGTCAATTTTGAAGTGATGACTCAAACCAGTGAGAAGCTGGGTTGGAAGGGTGAGCCGTTGACGACTCAGCGTCGCTTCCTCCACAAGTGGGGGCTGGAGAAGCACCTGGAGGAGGAAGAAGCCCGGGGAATCCTCAACCCGGAGCGTTTGGAGGAGCGTTTGGGCTTGAAGACCCTTCTGATTCCCGGAGGCATTTCCGATACCATGAAAGTGTTGGTGCAGCAGGTCAGGGTCTGACCTCATGGACCGGCTGAGATCCGAAAACCGAACTCCCAACTCCGAAAACAGACTCAAGCAATGAGGAAAAGTAAGGAGTCTGGAACCCAAAATGTTGAATTTGGTAAGATACTGGTTCGGGCTTGAGTTGGAAGGGGCGGTCCAGGGACCGCCCTTGCTGTTTCTAACGAATGGTGGGCGATACTGGACTCGAACCAGTGACCTCCGCCGTGTGAGGACGGCGCTCTAACCAGCTGAGCTAATCGCCCTGAGGAGCTTATTCTAGTGAAGCGCGAAAGAATGTGTCAATGAACGGACTTTTGGATTGGATCATCGTGGGAGGCGGGCCGGCAGGGCTGGCCTGCGCCATTGAAGCCAAGAGGAGAAACCACAAGTTCTGGGTGATCGAAAAGGGCCATTTGGTCAATTCGATCTACAATTTTCCCATCAACATGACCTTTTTCACCACCTCGGAGCTCCTGGAGATCGGGGATATTCCCCTGACCAGTCCTTCGGAAAAGCCCAAGCGAATGGAGGTTCTCAAGTACTACCGACGCGTGGCGGATGAGTACGATCTGCCCATCAAGTATCAGGAGCGGGTAATCTCGGTCACGGGCAAGGAAAATGATTTTCGGGTGGAGAGCATGGATCGCCTGGATCAGTCTCAAGAATATCGTGCCAAGAGAGTGATCATTGCCACCGGGTATTATGACAACCCCATTCTGATCAACATTCCGGGAGAAGATCTGGCCAAAGTCAGTCACTACTACTCTGAATGTCACCCCTACTTTCAGAAAAAGGTGGCCGTGATCGGCGGGAGCAACTCAGCAGCGGAAACCGCCTTGGACCTGTATCGAAACGGAAAAGTCGAAGTGACGCTGATTCACCGTGGCGAGGCAATGGGTAAGAAGGTGAAGTATTGGGTCTTGCCGGACATCAACAATCGCATCAAACGGGGAGAGATCAAGGCCTACTTTTCAAGTTCGGTACAAGAGATCAGGAAAACGGAAATCGTTGTTTCCACTCCCGATGGCGTCAAGACGCTGGAAAATGACTTTGTTCTGGCCATGACCGGGTACCATCCTGATGTGGATTTTCTGCAAAAAATGGGGATCGAACTGGATCTGGACACCTGTATCTCCAAACACAACCCTCAAACCCTGGAGACCAACAAAAAGGGCCTTTATCTGGCCGGATCAATCGTGGCCGGCAAGATGACCAATCGCATCTTCATCGAGACGGGACGCTTTCACGGTGGCCAGATCTTCGATAACTGGACGGAAACTCTGGCGGCCGACCTCTGACAGGCGCTGGTCTTCGACCAGCGCGTTCCACGTTCCAGGTTCCACGTTTCACGTTTCAATTGGGCTCGATCGAGCAGAGCCTGTTGTAGGGGCGCACTGAGTGCGCCCACAGCAAGGTCCTGCGGACATCACCACCAAGACACAGAGAAGAGATTCACCACAAAGACACAGGAAGAAGACTGACAGCTGACCATTGACAGGCCTAATAGTGTGGCTGACCGGCTGACCAGCTGACCGCTGACAAGAAGAATCCAGATTTCAGAATCCAGTATCCAGAATGAAGAGTCCGGAGTGTGGGAGGCGCCTCAGGGCGCCGATTCGGTCAACCACCGCACCACTTTGCACCACTGCACTACTGCACCACAGCACCACCGCACTACCGCACCACCGCACCAGTCCGCGAAGCGGACTAAGGACTAGGCTACAATAGGGGGTGATGGAAGCCATTTCGCAGTCGCAGGAGCGTGGAATTCTGGTCGGTGTGTACCGGGATGCTCGCCGGCGTTCGTTCGAGCAGGAGTCTCTCAAGGAACTGGAAGAGCTTGTCTCGAGCGCAGGCGCCAGGGTGATGGAGAGTTTTCTTCAGGAAAGGGCTGAACTGAATCCCTCCTTTTTGGTGGGCAGGGGGAAACTCGAGGAGATCCAGAACGCCGTGATGAGATGGCGGGCCGATCTGGTGGTCTTTGACGAGGACCTGACCGCGGCACAGCTACGTAATCTGGAGGAGTTTCTGGGAACCAAAGTGATCGATCGCAGCGAGCTCATACTGGATATTTTTACCCAGAGGGCCCGCAGCCGGGAAGGGAAGCTGCAGGTGGAATTGGCGCAGTTGGAATATCTGCTGCCTCGGCTCACCGGACGAGGCTTGATGCTGTCTCGTCTGGGAGGCGGCATTGGTACCCGGGGGCCGGGTGAGACCAAACTCGAAGTGGATCGACGAACCATCCGAGTGCGACTTTCCCGGATCAAAAAGGAGTTGCAGCGGTTGGAACAAAGACGGGAATTGCAACGCCGTAAGCGTCAGGGTGTCCCCATACCCACGGTGAGTCTGGTGGGCTATACCAATGCAGGGAAGTCGACGCTTTTCAACCTCCTCACCCAGGAAGAAGCCTATGTCAGTTCTAGGATGTTCGCCACGCTGGATCCACTGGTTCGCAAAACCTCCTTTGACTCAGGTCAGGAGATTCTCCTGAGCGACACGGTTGGATTTATCCGCAAGCTGCCCCACACCCTGGTGGCGGCCTTTCATGCCACGCTGGAAGAGACCCTCCAGGCCGATTTGATCCTGCACGTGATTGATATTTCTCATCCCAATCATCTGGCCCTGCGGCAGGCCGTCTATGAGGTGCTCGACGAGATTGGTCTGGAGGACATTCCCGTGGTGGAGTGCTATAACAAGATCGATTGCCTCCGCCAAATTTCCCGTCTCGATGATTCTCAAGATCGTGTCTTCACTTCGGCTCGAACCGGGGAAGGAGTCTCTGGCCTGCTGGAGCGGATTGAGTTTCTGATCAATCAAAATTATCGAGAGGTTCATCTGACTATCCCATTTGACCGGGGAGATGTGGTTTCCCAGTTGCGGGAGAGAGCGCATATTCGGGTGCAGGAGTACCGTGAAGACGGAATTCATCTTGAAGCCTCTTTGCCGGTGGCGGATCTGGGTCGTTATCAACAATTCGTTGATCAGCCCGGCTAAAGCGAGAATCTCATGTATCGAGTTGCCATCATCGGACGACCCAATGTGGGGAAATCCACCCTGTTCAATCGATTAATTCGCAAGCGGAAGGCCATCGTCGGAGATGCGCCGGGGATTACCCGGGATCGGCTGTGCGAGGTGGCCAGCTGGGATGGGAAGCGCTTTGAGGTGATCGACACCGGAGGTCTGGTTCCCGACGACAAGGAAATCATTCCTGGAATGATCCTGCAGCAGGCTGAAATTGCCATGGAGGAAGCCGACCTCATTCTCTTGGTGGTCGACGTCCGTTCAGGGGTGCATTCCCTGGACGAATCCCTGATTTCTCTCCTGCGATCCAAGGGGAAGGACTATTTCTTGATCGTGAACAAGGTGGATGTTCCCCAGGTCGAGTTGGAAGTGGCGCCGTTTTACGCCTTTGGAGTGGAAACGCTTTATCCGGTTTCCGCGGAGCACAACCTCGGTATCTCATTTCTGACGGAGAAAATACTGGAAGGGATTCCAGAGTCGGATAAGACTGAGGACCAGAAAGAGACTGGAGGCCGGGAAGAGATCAGGGTCACCATCATCGGACGTCCCAACGTGGGGAAATCCTCACTCCTGAACCGTTTTCTGGGGCAGGAGAGGGCCATCGTCACGGACCTTCCAGGCACCACTCGCGATCCGGTGGATTCCCTGTTGCAGTTGGACGACCAGTCCTATCGGCTGATCGATACGGCTGGGATCCGCCGCAAGGGGAAGACCACCCAGGAAACGGAAAAGTTGTGTGTTGTGATGGCCCGAAAAAATCTGGAGAGGGCCGACGTTGTCCTTTTGCTGATCGATGCCACCGAAGGAGCCACCCATCTGGATGCCACCATTGGGGGGTACGCACATGAAGCGGGTAAATCGATCATTATTGTCGTCAATAAATGGGACCTGATCGCTCGGGACACTTACACCTCCATACGTCTGGAAAAGGAGTTTCGCTTACTGATGAAATTTCTCGACTACGCACCCATGATGTTTGTCTCCGCCAAAACCGGACAGCGGGTGACCAAGATAATGGGATTAGTTCAGGATGCCTACAAAGCTCGTCTTATGCGTTTTCCCACGGCTGAGCTCAACAAGTTCCTGGCCCTGGAGGCAAAACCCTTTTTACCCACTGGCAGAAAAAGGGGGTTCCCTGTCAAGTACATGGCTCAGGTCAAGGTGGCACCTCCGACATTTGTTTGCTTCACACGGACCGCGCGGAAGCTTCATTTTTCCACCCAGCGTTTTCTGGTGAATCGCCTTCGTGAAAAATACGGTTTTTTCGCCACTCCGGTTCGTCTTTTACAGCGTGCGAGCCGGAAAAAATCCTAACCTGAATAATGCACAATCCGGGCTACCCCAAAGCCGTTGTTCTGCTCGTTGGGTAGTCAATTGGCTGTCAGTTGTCAGTTGTCAGTTGTCAGTTGAACCCATCTTGACACCTTTTCTTCGGCTGTTATTATGGGACAGGCTACCGCATCGAACCGGCAATCCAAGTAGGATCGATTTTGATAAAAGCAGACCTGGCGCAAGTTGTTTATGAGAGGCATGGGGGAGTTTCCTATGGGGAAGCCATGAAGCTTGTCGAGTTCATTCTGGTACAGATGAAGGAGACCCTGGTACAGGGGGAAAACGTGAAACTGTCCGGCTTTGGATCCCTTAATGTCATTCAACGTAAGGGAAGACTGGGCAGAAATCCTCAGACGGGCGACCGAATCAAGGTGACGCCGAGTAAATACGTAACCTTCCGACCTTCACGTCTCCTGGAATTTTAGTTCTTTTTACCATGGCGGTCATCGGCAAGAAGCTTTTTTACAAAATCGGAGAGGTTTGCAAGGCCTGCGGGATCGAGCCCCATGTTTTGCGCTACTGGGAATCGGAATTCAGGGTTCTCTCCCCTACCAAAAACAGAGCTGGGCAGCGAATCTACCGGGAGAAGGACCTGCAGTTGATCCAGAATATCAAACAGCTTCTCTATAAGGAAGGCTATACCATTGCTGGAGCCAACAAGAAGCTCCTCGAAGACAATAGTTCGGATCTGCCATTGTTTCAGCAGGGAATTGGCGCGGACCAGGCCAAGTCTCTCACTGCGATTCAGAAAGACCTGAAGGCCATCCTGAAAATCCTCGAGAAGGAGCGCTAGGCGCCCTCCCCGCCGGACCGAAGAGCGCACCTCTGCGCCTCCCCAAACGATTCGACTGCTTGACTTCTTGTCTCGCCTAATAGTAAATTTAGTTGAGACTAAATTTTGTGAATTCTGACCCGCGTTTCTCACACGTGTAGATCTGGGGCGTGCTTTATGGAAAAAAAATTCAATCGGCGAGAGGTGTTAGGGGGGACGGTCGGAGCTGTTGGTCTGGCCGGAGGAGTCAGACTGTTGGGAGCACCGGTCCCCTCTGCCGATCGATCCGTCCCCGGTGCCCATGAAGCGGGTGTGATGTCCACCGCGGGCGAGGTGGATCTGACTCTATTTGATCCCTCTCAATTCCTGGAACACTTTGACTACGGGCAGGTGAGTGAGTTGCCCAATGGGCAGACGCTTCGCGAGTGGGACATCGTGGCCGTTGATCAGGAGATTGAGATTGCGCCCGGGGTGTACTTTCCCGCCTGGACCTACAATGGGCAGGTACCGGGACCCACCCTGCGCTCAACCGAGGGCGATCGTCTGCGCATCCGCTTTGCCAACGGAGGCAGCCATGCTCATACCATCCACTTTCACGGCTTTCACCCTGCCAATATGGATGGGGTGCTGGAGGTGGTCATGCCGGGAGATGAGTTCATCTATGAGTTTGAGGCTGAACCCTTTGGACTCCACCTTTACCACTGTCACTCGGTTCCCTTGAAACGACACATTCACAAGGGACTATACGGAGCCTTCATCGTGGATCCTCGAGAACCGCGATCTGAGGTCCGTGAAATGGTCATGGTCATGAATGGTTTCGACACCAATTTCGATGGCGACAATGAGGTGTATGCCGTCAACACCGTGGCCTTCCACTTTCAACGGCATCCCATTCAAGTGAAGCTTCAGGAACGGGTGAGAATCTACCTGGTCAATCTACTCGAGTTTGATCTGGTGAATTCCCTTCATGTTCACGGGCATTTCTTCGATGTTTTCCGGACTGGAACCCGGCTCACCCGGGATGAATTCACCGACACTATCATGATGTGCCAGGGGGAACGTCACATTCTGGAGCTGCAGTTCCGTCACCCGGGAAAGTTCATGTTTCATGCCCACCAGAGCGAGTTTGCTGAACTGGGGTGGATGGGCTTTTTCGAGGTCGGGGAATAATCGCCATGCGACTATGGATTCGAGGACTGCTGCCGATCGGTTTACTGGCCGTTCTTCTGGTCCTCTTTTTTTACTATGGTCCGTTGGGGATCTTTTTGGCGGCGTTCCCTCCGGTTGAAGAACTGACCATTGAACGGATCGTTCTTCCCGAGCCGAATCACATCACCGTCCATGTGATCAATGGAGGACCTTCCCCGGTGACAGTGGCGCAGGTCACGGTGGATGAGGCCTTCTGGCAATACTGGACCGAACCCGGGAATCAAACGATTCCCCGGCTGGGTCAATTGGAAGTGCACATCCCCTACCCCTGGGTTGAAGGCGAGACCCATGAAGTCACTTTGCTGACCTCGACAGGGCTGACCTTCAGCCGAGAGATCCCGGTGGCCACCCAGTCACCGCTGGTGGATTCGACCTACTTGTGGACCTTTTCACTGCTGGGCCTTTATGCGGGGGTGATCCCTGTTTTCCTGGGGCTGCTTTGGTATCCGTTCTTAAGAGAGTTGAGCGCCTCCTGGCTTTCCTTCTTCCTCAGTTTGACGGTGGGTCTGTTGGTCTTTCTCGCCGTGGATACCTTCCACGAGGCACTGGAAAGCGCGGAAGCCGTTCCCGGAGCCTTGCAGGGCGTATCACTGGTGGCCATCGGCATCATCGCCACGCTGCTGGTGTTGCTCTATCTCTCCCGTCTCAAGGCGGGGCGTTCGGACAAGGAAAGCCCCCAGGGAAGGTATTGGACCGCTCTGATGATTGCTTTGGGGATCGGGTTTCACAATCTGGGTGAGGGCCTGGCCATTGGCTCCTCCTACGCCGTGGGTGAAATAGCTCTCGGGACCTTTCTGGTGGTGGGTTTCACCCTGCACAACATCACTGAAGGACTGGGAATTGTGGCGCCCATTGCCAAGGATACCCCTTCCGTCCTCCGACTGGTGGGACTGGGTTCGATTGCCGGGGTACCCACGATTTTGGGAACCTGGATCGGGGGGTTCAGCTATTCTCCGGTGTGGGCGACTCTTTTCCTGGCCATCGGGGTAGGTGCCATTGTGCAGGTGATTTACGAGCTCACCTTGTTGTTGGTTAAAAGACAGGAAGTTGCTCTCAACAGCGCCTATAATCTCTCAGGATTCCTTCTGGGCCTGGGAATCATGTACGGCACGGGGCTGTTAGTGGTAGCCTGATAAAAGAAGAAGACAGAATGGAAAATTCCAGGGTTCGTGTTTTGGAGTTCGAAATTAGGAATTCAGATGTTTTGTCAGGGTGCAGGAGCCAGGAGAGGCACATTTCGAGATCCTGGTGAAGGCAGGACCACGTGGAACCTGGAACGTGGAACGTTTTGTGGGAGGGCTTTTATGGGTAAAGTAATGCACACTTCAAAAGTTCGTATTGATCAGCTTGAGCGGCCCATTCGGCACGCCTTTATCGAGCACTTCGAGGAGCCGGTGGTCTTCGGAATGCATGGCGGGATCAAGCAATTCTACGGCGTCGAATCAGATCAGGAAAACCCATCCACGCTGGACCATATCGTGGCCGGATTGGCCGGCTGACTGACGGGCACTTTAGCAGGCGTGCTGGAAGCACGCGAAATTCCGGCAACCTCAGGTCAGCTTTACGCCGATGTGGAGGGCGACATCGAAGAAGTGGACAACAAGGCCGTCATCACTCAGATTCGAGTTCGCTACCACCTGAAGGACGTCCCTGAAGACCAGCGAGAAGTGGTTCAACGAGCCCTTGAGATGCACGAGGATCACTGTCCGGCGGCCCTCAGCGTGAAGCGCGGTATCGGCATCGAAACTGCCGTCGAGTTTGAGTAAGATGGAGCCAGGAGACTCTTTTCACGTGGGCACGACCTTGTAGCGGCCGTTCTGCGAGCGACTTCCGGAATCGGCGCACTGAGGCGCCTCCCACCTGGTCAAAGACCAGCGCTCTTCAACGGCAGGTGAAGTTCTCTTCCACCCAGTTGGCCGGATCGTTCTCTCCTCCGGCGGGTCCGGTATAAACCGCTCGTTCCGGATAGGCACACACCTTGCGTTGGTTGTCTACCACCTGGGCGGTACTGTGGGTGGCGACAACGTAGTCGGGCCTGTTGCCGTTTTCCACCCAATCCACCAGTGGTCGAAGTTTGTCCCAGGAGTTAGGCCCGGGACCGCCTCGGCAGTGACCCATTCCCGGAACCATGAAGATGCGGGAATGCTCCCGTGCGGCCTTCAGATCATCTCCAAAGGTGGTGTCGACCATCTCGGTGTAGTAGTCGAGAGTGGCTTCCGGAGGGGGCGAAAAATCGCTCCAGCCATGGTACAGAATCAGCTTTCCCTGGTTCTGGAGCAGGTATCGCGTCAGATCCGGGTCGACGGCATCGAAGATTGACATCATCAAGTCTCCCCTGCCCGCGGTCACGTCATCCACGTTGAATTCCCACCAGGCGTACTCGGAGGGCCTCCGGTTCTTGTCGGGTTTGTAGGAGAGATCGGTGACATCCGGCGGGGGGACACCGGGATCTTCCTCATAAAAGATGTAGTTGAAGTGACTCTGGATGTAGCTCAGATTGACGGGAAACAGGGAGTTTCCCTCATGGGGGATGTTGCTTTGGCCCCAGGACCATTCCGAGCCCAGGGACTTTCCTTTGAGGATTGAAACCCCTCTGCTGTCATAAGGTCCTCGGTAAATATCCTTGATGGTCTGCAGCTGGGCCTTGGTGAAGCAGTTGTCGGCATTGACGTCGGCACCGCACATCATGGGGGCCAGATCCGTTTCCGGGTCGAAATCGCAGCTCAACGGATCGTTGATCAACCCATCGGTGATGCCGTCGTTGGCATCACATTTCTCCATCACCGCCTGCTCCAGCATCTTCATCTTTGTCAGGCTGTCCGGGAGTCCGTTTCCGTTGGTGTCAAAGGCCAGGTTGGCTGCGAAGTCATTTTCAAAGACCTTCTTCAGCATAAAGGCATGGCTCACATTGGTGCTCTGATAGTGCAGCACGGGCGCGCCGGCCACGATCCCGTCAAAATCGAAAGGGTATCGCTGAGCTTCGGTGAGGCCCTGATTACCTCCCGTCGAGCAGCCTTCGAAATACGAGTAGGCCGGGTCTTGATCGTAATAGTCCTTGATGACGGTCTTGGCCGCGTTCACAGTCAGGTGAACCGATCGGTAGCCGAAGTCGATCTCCGCCTGCCGGTTGTCAAAGCCAAAGGAGGAGCCCGGCTCCGACCCATTGTCATGACCGGTGTTGCTGTTGGCCACCGCGTAGCCTTCGGCCACTCGATGATCGGCGAAATCCAGGTCACCGTCCTTCCCGCCATCGCCCCACTGCAGGAACCGGCCGTTCCAGTTCCCGGGCAAGGGAAGCTGAACGTGGTAGGTGATGGCAGGAGAAATCAACCCCTTGACGTAGCAGTGTCGGGGGGTGCTGTCGGTCGCCTCCACCAGTTCCGCTGATGTAAGGGTGAGATTGGTGATTTCGGTGAGTTCCAGGCAGGCCGTCTCATCCTGCGAGTTCGCCTGATTTTCCCGGGCACCGTTGCATCCCTCCATTAAAAGGACGGAAGCCGCACACAGCAAAATTACCGAGCACACAATGGGTCGTATCATGTTATTCTTCCTCTGGTTCAAGGGCACTATACTGCCACCTTTCGAGCCCTTTGGCTACAGCTTCGGGAAGCGGAAGGGAAGGTACCTCCGCCTCAGGCCTCATTTTGCATTCCTTCAGGGTCAATTCCAAAATGGTGTATAGCAGGTGGGAGATCACCGAGGACGATCAGACGGTTTCCTTCGGAGTGTAGTTCAGTGGAACCCAAAAGCAAATCGAATCAAATTTGAAGTCGTTGGTCGGTCCTTCGGATCCAGTTGAGGTGAGGGCAGACCCCTCCGAAGACTGATCTTTCAGTAGTACTTTGGGCTTTGGGGTCTGTGGGATTTTTTTCAAGAGAGGTCGGGTCATTTCCAATCTTAACTATTCCTCCGACTCTTTCTGATGTCCCGAATCGTGCCGGAGAATCCAATGACTTTATCCTGGTTGTCTTTGATTGGAGAACTTTTAATCGACACCTTGATCCGTTCCCCGCTCTTGCTGATCACCACGGTGTCAGGATCATCCACTGGTTCACCTTTGGATAGCATCTTGCACATACTTCTCGACGACTGGGTTGGGTCGCTTGACTTTGTTTGACGCATATCGAAAAAGAGTGGTGTTGGATGGCCCTGCTTTCCCCATCACTTAATGGAATTGACGGCACATGGTTTCCCAGCTCCAAGAGGTTGTCTTCTTGAGGTATAGGAGTTGCTGGCTGAGGGAGGTTTGAGAATCGTTCATCGAACTAGTTGGAAAGGTGCTCTATCACAAAGATCTGTGGGGAAGGAGCGAGGTAGATTGAAGCGACCCTCGCTGACCGGAGCCAGCGAGGGCCACTCCTAGAGGATAAGAGGTAATCGAGGAACAACATACCACAATAGATGAAATGCAAGCAATGCAAATAAAATACAAAGGCGCATGATGCATTCTGTTAACCATGTACCCGGCCCACACTGAAAGAGAAAGCACGGCGCGCCAGTTCTAAAAGCCGAGAAAATGTTAACCTAAATTTACACTACCTGACCAAGTAAGTGTCGGATTCAAAGGCCGAAAAGTACCATAACTAATTGATTCATAGGTGCTTATAGAATATCACAGGACAATCTGAGAAACGGAACGGAATGTGCGTGTAAATTCGGTGCAGGGAAGGATGGTTCAAAAAATAGACTACTGGGTCGGACTTCATGGGTTGGGACAACCCTGAACCATTACAAAGATATAGCCCACGGACACGCAAAGATAAGGAAAAAGAGATGAAGAAATACTATTTAACCCAATCCGTTCTGATGGTTTTGCTAGGTCTCATGATGAGCCCGGTCTTTGGCCAGGGTCTAAAGTTCAGGGCGACCTTGTCTGGGGCTCAAGTGGTTCCTGTCCCTACAAACACCGATGCAACCGCCACGATTGAGGTGAAGTTTGACGAAGGTTTTACCGAGGCTCAGGTTAAGATCGATTCGACCGCCATTGAATTGGTTCTGGGTTGTGGTTTAGTGGGTGAACCAGGCGTTATGGTCCTAACCCGTCTCATGGATGGGGAAGTAACCGAGTTGACCTTAACCAACCCTGACCTTGTTGGAGGTTCCATTTGCGATGCGAGTATTGGGAGAATGGTCACAAATGTGGTTTCCCTGGCTTTTGCGATGAGGGAAGGTCTAATCTTCGCTGAAGTTGGTGGCGGGGCAGAACCCACGATCCGAGGGCAGCTCCTGGGGGATACAGGGAAGGGTAAAGATAAGGGTAAAGGCAAGGGCAAAGGAAAGGGCAAAGGTAAAGGAAAGGGCGGCGGATCGTAGAATGGCCCACCACTCCATGCCAAAGATCTCACCTGGCTCCTGACCTTCGGATGAGAGCCAAAAACCCTACAAATCACCTACCAAACTGACACGATTACTGGCATAGCAAAAAATGTCCGGGATTGACCCCTAACCGCAAATCGTTGAAAATGAATTGAGGTCGGGGCGTGGCGTAGTCTGGTAGCGCACCTGAATGGGGTTCAGGGGGTCGGAGGTTCAAATCCTCTCGCCCCGACCAGTTTTCTTAATTACTTACAGCCAGATCGTTCCATCCTCACATGAGTTTTCCGTAAATTGGTTCCATATTGGTTCCAAAAAGCACCCAGTCGGGGGCCGTGCCAAGGTGGACAAGATACT
>JAYZBY010000030.1:0-15902 GCA_036338555.1 Acidobacteriota bacterium
AAGCTGGCCGACCTGGTGGTGCTGGGTGGGGACTACCTGAGCTTTCCCGAAAACGATCTGGACAAGCTGAGAATCCTGATGACGGTTCTGGGAGGGCGCATCGTGCATGAAGCGTCCGGCGCCTTTTAAGGAACCTGGATGGTGCCCAGGTGGCCGGTGACGAACCGACTATCCCCACCTTTGAGATGTATGTCCCGACTCTTGAGACCAATTTGAGGAGGGCGATCCTCATTGTCTATTTCGGGTCGATCTTTTACGTTTTCGGCTCAGGTATGCTTTCAACACCCGGACGTTCCTCGATACCTTCATTCAGTACAACAGTGAGGAAGATAGCGTCACCTCCAATGTACGCTTCAATTTGATTCACCATCCACTAAGTGATCTTTTCCTGGTTTACACCGAAGAGCGACCCAGCAGCGGCGAGAACCAGACAGATCGAGTCATCTCCGTCAAGTACACCCATTTATTGGGCTTTTGACAGGTCGTGTGTGATGTGAGACGGCTCTGACTTCTCTTGACAGGCTGAGTGCCCAATTCTAGACTAGTCCCTATTAAGCTGAAGCCGGATAGAAAAGGGGGACCACGAGCTACTTCTGGTCCTGATTTAAAATGCACCTGAGCAGTTCTTTTGTCATCATTAGCTTTGAATATCCAACGAAGCTGGAATACCCAAAATCCTGGTTACCAATGAAAGGAGATGGCACGATTGGACGGGGTCGGCGAATAGCCTGAACTTCCACTCTGCTACCCACTATGAGACACAACATGACTCGGAAAAATAGAGGTTGCATTCATCATTTGGCGGTAGTGGGCATCTTGCTTGCCGTGTTCCAGACAGGATTAGGGCAAAGTGCCGCGACCCTTCCTCCGGAAGTGGTCGCCTACGCCGATATGATTTTCTACAACGGCAAAATCATCAGCGCAGATGAGCAGTTCACGATCGCCGAAGCCGTGGCGATCCGAGACGGGAAATTTCTGGCAGTGGGTACCACCCAGAGAATTCTTGCCATGGCGGGTCCCGAGACGCAACGAGTGGATCTGGAGGGGCGAAGCGTGGTGCCCGGCTTCATCGACACTCACCTGCACTCCGCCTGGGTGACGCGCCCGGCGCGAGACCGCAGTGTGCCTGCTCCATTCAGCGATCGGGATATAAATTGGGACACCCTTGAGAGTGCCCTGGAGGGTTTGCGAACCCTGGTCGAGGGAGCCGAGCCGGAAGAATTCTTCGCCCTGAGCGGCCCCAGCAACCCGGTCGTCAACCACGAATTGAACCGAACCATTTTGGATCAAGTTGCTCCTGACAATCCCCTTTACATCGAGGCCATGAACGACCAGGTGGTGGCCAATAGTCTGGTTTTGGAGAGGATTCCCAAGGACGTTCCGGGCATCGTGCGGGATGAGGACGGAGAGTTGACGGGCCACCTCAGGGGCGCAGCTGCTGGGATTCCAGGTTTCGAACTGGAGCCTTGGCCGGAGATCGAGTCTTTGATGGAGCCTCAAAAGGCCTCCTTTCGGCGTCACAACGAGCTGGGATTGACCACCCTGATGGGCCGGGCCGGAGGCCTGGAGGTCACGGTTTTCCGGGACCTGATGATGCGCGGTGAGTTGACGATGAGAGTGCGTGTGGCGCACCATTTCCTGCGCCAGAACGGCTATCCTGAAGCTTATCTGAAGAGACTGGGCAACCTGACCGACTTCGGAAACGACTGGTTCAAGATCATCGGGACTTCGGTCCAGGTCGTTGACGGAACCTCCAGCAATGGATCGGCCAACACTGCCAGCGCCAAGCTCAAGCTTCTGCCGGGAGATCCCTACGGACCTTTTGGGATGAACAAGTGGGAGGAAAGCGGCGATTTGGCTACCAGCGATCGTCAAAGTCTCATTCTGGCCAATCGTTACGGTTGGTCGGTCTCCTCGCTGCACAGCAGCGGCGATATGAGCAATACCCTGATGCTGGAAGCCTTCGAGGAAGCCCACCAGGAACGATCTCTGGTCGGTCGCCATTTTGGAATCGACCACGGCTTGATGTTGAAGCCGGAGCATTACGAGAAGATCAAGGAAATGGATGTCATTCCCAGTATCTATTCCAAAGCCATGTACGGCAATGATGCACTGGTTGAGATGTACGGAATGGACGAGGTTTACAAGATGCAGCCCGTCAAATCCATGATCGAGGCCGGTATCAGGCCGGCCGCGGAGGCGGACGCTTTCACTCACCAGACGGCGGCACCTCTTTTCAACATCCAGAACTGGGTGACGCGCATCGACCAGAAAGGGCGCCAGCTGGATCCGGAAGAGAAGATCAGCCGGGAAGAGGCCCTTTATCTGTACACCCTCTGGGCCGCAGCCTACAGCGGCGAGCAGGATATTCTGGGTTCCATCGAGCCCGGAAAACTGGCCGACCTGGTGGTGTTGGCCGGAGACTACATGACCTTTCCCGAAACTGACCTCGAGAAACTGCGGGTTTTGATGACCATCGCAGGCGGGGCGGTTGTGTATCAAGTCGAGGACGCTTTCTAGGGCAGCGCCAAAATCATCCGGCCTGACTGTGTTTCAAGACCCGTAAGGCGGGTGCCCATCGGCCATCCTCGACGTACTTACCGTACGCCTGCGGTGACCTCCCTTCGCGCGCCTGGTCGGCCGGATGGATTCGTTGCTGCAGTAGAGACCCACTGCACTGTTCGGCTTAAAGGATGGGGGCGAAGATGAAGTGGATTGTCACCGAAATCACCATCAAAAACGCGGTGCCCACGACTCCCACCTTGATCATCTCCTTCATGTCCAGGTAACCGGAGGCGAATGCCGTCCCGGCTGAGGCACCCGACCAGGGAAACAGGATTCCCACGGCCAGGTTGGTGACGAGAATGGCGATGCTGACCGGGTTGAATCCCAACTCCATGGCGGCCGGAATAAAAATGCTGCAAAAGAGGGTGGCGGCGGCGGTTCCTGAAAAAAGGTTGGTGCCCACCACCACCGAACCGGCGGCCACAAAGGGAAGTCCGGTGGCGCCGATTCCCAGTCCCCCGAGGATTCCCTGTGCGTATTCCAGAACCCCGAAGTCCATGAGGGCGTCAGCCATGGCGACTCCACTCGTGCACAGGAAGATGATGTTCCACGGGGCTTTCTGAGCCACATCGTTCCAGACCAGGGTTCCCTCGGCCTTCTTGAGGTTAACGGGCAGGAGGAAAAGGAGAATCAGGACGGTGGGGGGCACCACCCAGGTGGCCAGAGCGCCCCGCAGATAAAGGGCAAGAGGATGTTGTGCTCCCAGCACCAGAGCGACAATTGAGGGCCCCGTGAACATCAGGACCATGGCGCCAAAGGCCACCAGAACATTGATTTCCGCTCGGGTCAGCTTACCCAGCTTTCGAAGCTCGTCCTGGATGAAATCGCTTCCTCCCGGGATCCTGCTGATTTCCGGTGGGAAGAAGAAACGCAGCAGAAGCCAGAAGGTCACCAGAAGTGTGGCAGAAAGCGGTACTCCTACCTTCATCCATCTAAACCAGCTGATGTATTCCCCGGCCAGACTATCCGAGAGGGCCACCGCGATGACGTTGTGAGGACCTCCTGCCAGAGTTCCCACGCCCCCGGCGACGGCGCCGTACAGCGTTCCCAGGGCCAGAAAGGAGGCCAGGCGGCTCTTTTGGCCTGGCGGAGGATTGATGTCTCCCACACTGGAGATGTAGGCAAAAAGGGACATGCCGATCGGCATCATCATGGCGATCACACCGGCATCGGCAATGAACCAGGAGAGGATGGCGGCCACGAACATGTACATGAAGGTGAGGGCGGCCGTACTGTTGGCGACTCCCTTGAGTCGCAGGAAGACCAGCGCAATGCGTTTGGCCACCCCGTGTTTCTCCAGGGCATAGCCCAGCATGGAAATGCCCAGCAGCCAGAAGAAAAGTCTCTGGCCGTAAAGACCCGTGGCATCTCTGATCGACATGACCTGGAATACAGGGAAAACGAACAGTGGAAGCAGCGCCGTGATGCCCCAGGGTATCGGCCGAGCCATCCACCAGAACACCGCCCAGACGAAGGTGGCCAGGGTGACCTGACCTTCGTAGGAAAGGCCTTCCATGGGTGCCAGGTAGACGGCAACAAAGACAGCCGGTCCACAAAGTATCTTCAGCAGGGGGCCCAAGTTGCTATGCATAATTTGTCTGATTAGCTTTTATAACCCAAGCCGCCGCCGGTAGCAAGGCCAAACAGGTTTTCTCCGAGGACTTGACTCGAAGTCCCCATTTGCGATTGTATAACCTGGTTCAAGCAGTATTTTGAACCCGGCAGAGAGGAGTGGCAGCCGAATGCTGAGCATCAACAGGCTTTCCCTGGATGAAGCCAATATCCTGATAGAAGGGGCTGAGGAGAAGTCCCGCGAAATCGAAGTGCCCATGTGTATCGCCGTGGCCGATGAGTCGGGAAATCTGATTGCCTTCACCCGGATGGACGGTGCCAAGATCTCGAGCATCTCTATCGCGATCGACAAGGCCTTTACAGGGGCCGCTGCACGCAAAGGGACTCATGAATACAATCAATTGTGTGTTCCCGGCCAGCCCACTTTTGGAATCCATGTAACCAATCAGGGACGATTCTCGATTATCGGAGGAGGCCTTCCCATCGTGATGGATGACGATGTGGTGGGGGGCATCGGACTCAGTTCCGGCACGGCGGGACAGGACCAGGTGGTGGCCCAGGGAGCGGTTGACTATTTCTTTAGCAAGATCAGCTCTGCCAAACAACCCGACTCAGCAACATCATAGATTAGGAGAAAGACGCTAATGCTATTGGAAGGTGATTTTATAGTCCAGGCTGCTCGTGAAAAGGCATACGGATTTTTGGTTGATCCCGAACAGGTTGGCAACCATCTGCCCGATGTTGAGGAGCTCGATGTCGAAGATCAGGAAAACTTCACGGTGAAAGCCAAGGTGGGAGTTTCTTATATCAAGGGCTCCATGGTGATGAAGCTTCAGATTCTGGACAAGGAACCACCAGTGAGCGCGAAGGTGGTGGGCAAGGGATCGGGTATGGCCAGTGTTGTGGACATGACGACCCACTTCAATCTGGAGGAAGTCGGAGCAGGGGAGACAAAAATTAACTGGTCCGGGGAGGTAGCCGTGGGGGGTAAACTGGCCTCCTTCGGCGGCGGCGGGCTTCTCGAACGGGTCGCCAAGAAGAACCTGGAAAAGTTTGTCGCCGGCATCAAGGCAGGGATCGAAGCGATGGATCCCTGACCACGGAGACACGAAGAAGAATTTAACCACAAAGACACCAAGACACAGAGAAGGAAACTGAGTCAGGGCGGGACGCCCTAACTCAGACTCTGTCGCTCTTTTGGAGCGAGGCCGGAGCTGTGGCGAGCCATTTTCCGGAATGTGGACAAACTCCTGTCGTTCCTTTAGAGCGATATTCAACAGGTTAATGTAGGGGCGCACTGAGTGCGCCCACAGCAAGGTCGTAGTAATGGCCTCCGGAATCGACGCGGGACTCCCGTCTTCTTGTCAGCTGTCAGTTGTCAGCTTTTCTTCGGCGCCTCCCCCACTCCGGACTCTTCCTTCTGGATTTTGAATTCTGGATTCTTCTTATCGGCCCCTCCCACTATAAAAAATCAGAAGTCCTAAATCAGAAATCCCAAATCCAAAATCCGAAGTCCCAACGCCGGGCTAGTTTCCACTGCACCATTGAACTATTGCACAAACACACGATTGCACGAACGCACGACCACAACCATCCGTTCATACCGCCCATTTTCTCATTTCTGACCATCTTTTATTTAATGAAATCTTCTATTTAGTTGATTTTTTAAGTTAAAAACAAAAAATATCCTAATATTTGATTTATTTTCACTGCTGGAGCTTAAAATGATTCGGTGAGGAATGCTTCAGTCTTGACGAGAAAAAAAAAGGAGAGCCTGGAATGCGAATAAAGGCCCTGGTGAGCACTCTGGTGGTGTTTTCGGCCTTCACCGGACCACTGCAGGCGGCTGACACCAGCGATCCCTGGGTGGCACTCGACACTCTCTGGGTGCTTATTGCCGCTTTCATGGTGTTCTTCATGCAGGCCGGCTTCGGAATGGTGGAGGCCGGTCTGATTCGTTCCAAGAACGCCGGCAACATCCTGATGAAAAACATGATGGATTTTTGTATGGCCTCGCTGGGGTTTTTCATCTGCGGATATGCGCTGATGTTCGGGGGCGAGGGGCCGCTGCTCGGATCCCAGGGTTGGCTGCTCATGAATGTGGAGTCCCCGGTAGGGATTCCATTGCATGCATTCTGGATGTTTCAAGCCGCCTTTTGTGGTGCTGCCGCGACGATTGTGGCAGGGGGTATGGCTGAGCGGATGAGGTTCGTTGCCTACCTGATGTATTCGTTTGTCATTTCCGCAGTTGTATATCCGATTGTGGGTCACTGGATCTGGGGCGGAGGCTGGTTGGCTGGGCTGAGCTTTTACGACTTTGCCGGTTCGACGGTGGTTCATGCAGTGGGAGGGTTTACCGCGCTGGTGGGCACTATACTGCTCAAGCCGCGCACCGGAAAATTCAATTCAGACGGTTCCCCCAACTTCATTGGCGGCCATAACATGCCCCTGGTCTCGCTGGGTGTTTTTGTCCTCTGGTTTGGCTGGTTTGGTTTCAACGGGGGTTCGACGCTGGGCATGGGGGACCCGGATCTGGTGGCGCGTATTGTCATCAATACCAATCTGGCCGCCGGTGCCGGGGCGATAGCCGCCATGTTCACGGCCTGGGCCAAGTTCGGAAAACCTGATCTGGCTCTTTCGTTCAATGGAGCCCTTGCCGGGTTGGTCGCCATCACCGCACCCTGCGCGGTGGTGACGCCGGGAAGTGCCATTTATATAGGCATCATAGGCGGCATCCTGTGTGTTTACGGCGTCCTTTGGCTGGATCGTTTCGGTGTCGATGATCCCATCGGAGCCGTCCCCGTTCATGCCTTCAACGGCGTGTGGGGGACCCTTGCCGTGGGTCTGTTTGGACAATCAGTTCTGGGATCCCCGCAAAGTGGAGTGTTCTACGGAGGTGGATTCTCACAACTGGGCATTCAGGCTCTGGGCGCAATCAGCGTAGCGGTCTTTGTCATGGGCTCCATGTGGCTGGTATTTAAAACCATCGATGCTCTGGTTGGTCTGCGCGTCTCCGAGGTGGAAGAACTGCGTGGGTTGGATATCGGAGAGCATGGGATGGAGTCCTACAGTGGTTTTCAGATCTTCATTACCGAATAGAAGTCGAAATGAAACTCATCATCGCAATCATTCAACCCCATCAGCTGCCTGCTGTTAAACAATCGCTCTACGATGCTCAGGTGTACAAAATAACGGTATCCAATGCTTTGGGCTACGGCGAAGAGGAGGGCTATCAGCAGACCTTTCGAGGAGTGGAACGTGAGGTGAACCTTCTCAAGAAAGTTCGCCTCGAGATCGCCGTCAATGATGATTTCGTTGAAGCGACTGTTGCGGCTATTAGAGATGGCGCTCGAACCAACAATGTGGGCGACGGGAAAATCTTCATCACCGATTTGCAGGAATGTATCCGAATTCGCACCGGCGAGAGAGGAGATCTTGCAATTGGTTGATCGTGAGGACCAATGAAAAACGGCAACGGGAAGAGCACCCTCTCGCGGGATGTCTTCAGGATCATCCGCGAAAAGGAGATCCAGTTCGTGGATCTCAAATTTGTTGATCTTCCTGGAGTGATGCAGCATATGACCTTACCGGCTGAGATTTTCGATGAGAAAATGTTCATCGAGGGTATCGGCTTTGATGGATCTTCCATACGCGGTTTTCAGCGCATTCATGAAAGCGACATGCTCATCAAACCCGATGCCTCCACCTTGTTCATCGATCCCTTCATGGATGAGCCGACGGTCTCCTTTTTGTGCAATATCACGGATCCTCAAACTCAGAAGGGTTATTCCAGGGACGCGCGTGCCGTGGCCCAAAGGGCGGAACTATATCTGGAGAGCAGCGGGATTGCCGACACCGCCTATCTGGGTCCGGAGTTGGAGTTTTTTATCTTTGATGATGTGCGCTACAACCAGTCGACCAATGAAGGCTTTTATCATGTTGACTCCGAGGAGGGGGCCTGGAATACCGGCCGACAGGAGGGTCCCAATCTGGGCTACAAGCCACGCAACAAGGAGGGCTATTTCCCGGTTCCGCCCATGGATAGCTACCAGAACCTGCGCTCCAAAATGGTGAGTGTGATGCGTTCCATTGGAGTGGATGCCGAAGCCCACCATCACGAGGTCGCTTCCGGAGGCCAGTCTGAAATCGATATCCATTACAACACCCTGGTCGATGTGGGAGATCAGTCCCTGAAGTATAAGTACGTCGTCAAGAATGTCGCGCGGCGCTTTGGCAAGACGGTGACCTTTATGCCCAAGCCGCTGTTTCAAGACAACGGGTCAGGGATGCACGTGCATGTGAGTTTGTGGAAGCAGGGCCGCAACCTGTTTTATCAAAGGAACAAGTACGCCGAACTCAGTGATTGGGGAGTCTATTTCATTGGAGGTCTGTTGCACCATGCAGCGACACTGTGTGCCTTTTGTGCCCCCACTACCAACTCCTACCGTCGGCTGGTCCCGGGGTATGAGGCGCCCATTAACCTGATCTATTCGCAGCGCAATCGCAGTGCCTGTGTCCGCATTCCCATGTATTCGGGCAGCGAAAAGGCCAAGCGCGTTGAGTTCAGAACACCGGATCCTTCGTGCAATCCCTACCTGGCCTTCGCGGCCATTCTGATGGCGGGGATCGACGGCATAGTCAATCGCATCCAACCCCCGCCTCCAATCGACGAAGACATTTACGAAATGGCAGGGAACGGAGGTCCTGAGATCAAGAGTACGCCAGGTTCGTTGGCTGAATCCATCGATGCCCTGGAAGCCGACTTCGATTTTTTGCTGCGGGGCAGTGTCTTTACCGAGGATTTGATCCAGGTGTGGCTGAACTACAAACGTGCAAGGGAAGTGGACTACATTCGTTTGCGCCCACATCCGGGCGAATTTGCACTTTACTACGATGTATAGGGAGATTTCACCATGACTGAAACGGTAGGCCTGGGTTTAGGGTTTGGGGCGATGGCGATCATGCTGATGATTGTTTTCATCAAGGCCAACCTGATCATCTGCCAGCCCAATGAAATCCTGATCATCTCCGGAAGACAGCACCAACTGCCGGATGGAACAGCGATTGGATACCGGGTGATCAAGGGTGGGCGGGGTTTCAAGATACCGGTTCTTGAATCAGTCAAGTATCTGTCTCTGACTACCATGCCCATTGAAATCAGAATCACCAAGGCACTGGCCAAGGGCATTATCCCTATCGATGTCGATGGCCGTGCCAATGTCAAGATTGCCGGCAGCGAAAAGGATGGCCTGTCCAATGCCATCGAGCGGTTCCTGGGGAAAAATGTCAACGAGATTGCCCAGGTGGCCAAAGAAACTATCGAAGGAAACCTGCGCGGAGTGCTGGCGAAGGTGACTCCGGAGGAGGCTAACTCTCAGCGATTAATACTGGCTGAGAAAGTGGCAGAGCCAGCACGTCAAGATTTGCAGAAGCTTGGTCTGGTACTCGACTTCGTCAAGATCCAGAACATTTCTGATGATCAGGGCTATCTGAACGCTATCGGAAGGCGTAAGAATGCTGAGGTCATCAAGTACGCGCGAATCGCCGAGGCCACGGCCGAGGCGGAAGCCAGAAAGGTTGCCGCGGAACAGAAGCGCAAAGGGAGCATTGCCGAGGCAGAGGCTGAAATGGCGATTACCCAAGCTGAAAATAAGTTGAAGGTCCACCGTGCTGAATTGGCGGCGGAAGCCAATCGGGCGGAACAGAGGGCCCAGGTTGCCGGAGATATTACCCGAGTGGAAGAACAGCAGCGCATGGAAGAAGGTCGCATAGACCTCAATCGGAAAAGATACCAGGCCGATGTTGTGGTTCCGGCTGAGGCGGAACAGAAAGCAGCCGAATTGCAAGCCTTGGGTGAGGCCGCCAAAATACTGGAGGATGGCAAGGCCACGGCAGAGGCCATCAGGCTGATGAAGGATCAGTGGCAGGACGGACATACTCGGGACCTCTTTCTGATTCAAATGCTTCCGGAACTGGTGGACAAGATCACCAGGGTGGTGGCGGATAATCTGCATATCGACAAACTGACGGTTTTGGATTCGGGCAATGGCAACGGCTTGCCGACCCACGTCAAGAATCTGACCGGATCCGCCGTCAGCATTTTAGAGGGGCTCAAGACGGCCACCGGTATTGATCTGCCCGCCATTTTGAACGCCAAAGAAAGTCAACAGAAAACCAACGGGGCTGAGATCCCCAAAGAGTTGATCTGATGGGTGGTCATAAGCTCGACCAGATCGACTTGCGGATTCTGGAAATTCTACAAGTGAACGGTCGAGCCAAGCACAGCCAGGTCGCTGAAGAGGTCAAGCTTTCGGTTCCCTCCGTGGGTGAACGAATTCGCAAGCTGGACGAGGGCGGACTGATCCGGGGCGTCAATGCCATTCTTGAGACCCGCAAAGTGGGATTGGAGGTCTCCGCCTTTATCTTCCTGATGTCGGAATCCTCCGAACATTACGATGAGATCATCAAACGTGCTTCCGGCCTTCGAGAGGTCCTGGAATGTCATGCGGTCACCGGTGAAGGCTCACACCTGTTGAAGATACGGACTCGAAATACTGCTACTCTGGAACAGCTTCTCTCCGAAATCCAATCCTGGCCCGGTGTGACCAACACGCGGACTAACATCGTGTTATCCAGTCATAAGGAGACCACTGCAGTTCCCCTGAACTATCTCCTTGAAACCGAGGCGGTAACGGTTTAGATCCGTGTTGACTGGAACTGGCCTCCTGCCCACGGCCTTCGGCCAATACCTTCTTGACATTTGGTTCGGGAGGATGCTAATCAAAGGGGAAAGATCTACAGGCAATTGAGGGGTTGGAACGCTTGAAGCTAGAACTTCCTCAGCCCGGATTGGCATCATACGGGTCAGGTTTGTCAACGATGTGTTTCCCGAGCCAATGGAAATGAACAAGTCTCATTTTCTGAAAGGAAAAAAGTCATGATACAAGAAAAAAGCCACCTGGGGGTATTCTGCTCGGTACTTTTGGTACTGGGCCTTGTGGCTTCCCCGGTCAGGGGAGCCGATCTTCTGGATTCACTCAAACCCGATAAGGTCCTGCTCAATGGCAAGATCGTGACGGTTGACGAGGATTTTGGCATAGCCGAGGCCGTGGCCATTAAAGACGGCAAATTCGTGGCCGTCGGGACCAATGCCGAGATCCGAGAATTGATCGGGGCCAACACCGAAGAGATTGATTTGGAGGGTCGTACCGTGCTTCCGGGTTTCATTGATCCTCACGTGCACTTTGCTCACAAAGTCGGTAAGCGAAGTGACCGTTACGAAGACATGTTTGCCGAGGCCCGTTCGATCGAACAAATTCGAAGAGCGCTGCAAATGAAAGTGGAGCAGACGCCTCCTGGTGAAATCATCTGGTTTTCCCGGGGAGTGAGACGGGCAAGCGAGCTTGCCGAGAGGAGATGGCCCACACGTTATGATCTGGACCCGGTATCTCCCGACCATCCGGTCATTATGGGTTTTGCTGCGGACCATGTGACGATCGTCAACAGCAAATTGATCGACATGGTGGGTACCATCACCAGGGATACCCCCCAGCCGACCGAGAGGGGATTTGCGGGGGAGATCATGAAGGATCCCGAGACCGGAGAGCCGACCGGGATCCTGAGGGAGAAGGGAGCCACCACCCTGGCCCGCGGCCCTTTCAACCTCTATCCCACTGGGACGCTGGAAGAAAATATTTTGAGGGGTTCCCAGGAGGTGGTGAAGTATGGGATTACCGGCCTTTATGATCCCTGTACCAACATTGGCAAGGCCATGGACAATCAGCCTGGCCTTCAGGCTTATCAGCGCCTGAGCGCCCAGGGCAAACTGACGGTAAGAATCAACGCCATGATTCGCATGCCGATTCGAGTGGAGACCTTGGAACAGAATCTGGCCTTTTTGGACAGTTTTATGTTCGCTCCGGAGTTTCGCAATGACTATTTGCGGGTGGGGACGCTGAAGATCAGTGTGGACGGTTCCGGAATGCGCGTGCCTCCCGACAAGGTCAAGGCCATTCTCAAAGCCGCTCACAAGGCGGGATGGCAGCTGTTTATCCATCTGGGTGGAGGGGAATCGTTCGACGTGGTCACCGACTCGCTGGAGGAGGCCTACCGCGAATTCCCGCGTGAGGATGCTCGTCACGTCATCACCCACGCCCGCTTTCCCTCGGACCGGAATATTGAAACGCTCAAGAAATACGATGTTCTGGTCGAACCTCAGACCGGTAGTCTGATCCGTTCCAGAGATGATGCTGAGAGTCAGGTCGAGGCCGGAAGATATGGGCCTATTCCCACTCGAACCTACCTGGACAATGGGATTCGTGTCATGACGGGGACGGATCAAAAACCCATCGGACCGCTCAACACCATCTGGGCGTCTGTGAACCGCCTGAGACAATCGGGAAAGGTCATCCAGCCGGAGGAGCGCATGACTCTCGAGGAGGCCATCCGTGCCTGCACCATTGTCCCGGCTTACGCATCCTTTGAAGAAGATGTCAAAGGATCCATCGAACTGGGAAAACTGGCTGATCTGGTGGTCCTGGGTCGGGATATCCTGACCGTTCCCCAGGAGGAGATCAGAGATATTCCGGTATTGATGACAATGATCGGGGGCAAGTTCGTTTACATCAACCCGAACAAGGATCCCAATCAGAAGGTGGAATATCCGAACTTTGGCTAAACGGGCAAAATTTCACCACAGAGACACAGAGAAGATTAACTCTTGTCGCTCCTTCAGAGCGAGGTCTGCCAGGTGGGTGTAGGGGCGCCCGGCCGTGCGCCCACAGCAAGGTCGTGCGGACTTCACCACAAAGACACAAAGAAGAGCACTGATTCAGGGCGAAACGCCCCGAATCAGGCTCTGTCGCTCCTTCGGAGCGACTGGAAACCTATCGCAGGAAGATGATTCACCCAAGGAACTTTACCCAGGCGGTACGGTACACCTTCTCGGTTGTGCTTGCTTTTCTCGTTCTGTCAGTTTCCCTTCTGGGGCAGGGAAAGGAAAAGCCCTCCATAGGGGTGGCCGACGTATCGGCGGATACCGCACACCCGATCGTGGTTCCCATAGAGGTGTCCAATCTGGAGGATGTCGTCCGGTTGGAGTTCAAGATTCAATTCCCGTCCAATGTTCTCGATTTTCTCGAAGTGCGGTCGCCCATGTCCCAGGACGGGCTGGTCGCTCATGCACATCTTGAGGCCGACGGCGAATCGGGCAATGTTTCGGTTCTATCCATTGAAGTCGAATCAACGGAACCGATCGGAACGGGATCACCTGTGGAGATGGTCTTCGATCCCTCGGATGAGATATTCGAGAACCAATTCTTTTTTGTGAGCATCCTGGAGGCTTCTCTGGGAACTGCCGGTGGAGAAGAGATCGAGGACCTCGATACCAAGGATGGCAATGTCGTTGTCATTATTCCCCTTTTCTCCTGCTTCTTTTTTATGCACTGAAGGAGTGGAAGTGTTTTCCGGTTCCCCACAGGCCGGGAGGGAGGTTAGAGATGCCCTACCGGGATCTGCGCGAATATCTTGAGGTATTGGAGAAAAAAGGACTACTTTGCCATATACAGGCGGAGGTGGATAAGGACTGGGAGATCTCTGCTGTTTGCAGGAACACCTTCCAGAGGATTCCTCAAAACCGTCGTCCTGCACTAATGTTCGACCGCATCAAAAACCATTCTATGCCTCTTGTTATAGGGATTCTTGGCGGCTCAAGACGGATCTATGCCACCGCGCTTGAGACCGATATCGAGGGAGTCCTGGACAAATGGGAGTCCGGCGCAAAGCGTCCGCTCAAGGCTGAACTGGTCGAAAAAGGGCTGTGTCAGGAAGTGATCCACAATGGGGAGGATGCGGACCTGGAAATGCTGCCTGCCCCCGTCTGGAGCGTCGCTCATGATCCAAGTCCCTACCATACTTCCCCCCTTGTGATTTCCCGAGATCCGGAGACCAGGATTCAGAATATGGGAGTCTATCGAGTTCAGGTCAAAGGACCTAGGCGAGGTGGATTGATGATCAACCCTCCTCGCAACATGAACCATCATATTCGCAAGAATGAATCACAGGGTCAGGCTACCGAAGTGGCTATCGTGTTTGGTACCGACCCCGTGGTGGGACTGACAGCGGTCACTCCTTTCCCCTATGGAGTCGACGAACTCGAAGTGGCCGGGGGCGTCCGAGGAGAGCCTGTCGAAGTGGTACGTTGCCTCACGGTCGATCTGGAAGTCCCGGCTATGGCCGAGATCGTTGTGGAAGGCAGGGTCCCGTGTAAGGGGCGGGAGCCGGAAGGGCCGTTTGGTGAATATGGAGGCTACATGGGGACCGCGGGCAATCACCCATTTGTCGAGGTGACCTGTATCACCCACAGGCCCGATCCCATTTATCAGGCATTTCTCAGCCAGATGCCACCCAGCGAGTCGAGCTGCATTAAAGGCCTGGGGAGGGAGATGGTCATTTACAGGCACCTCAAGAATAACCTGGGAATTCCCGTAACCGGCGTCCATCTTCCCGAATGCGGTGGATCCACAGGCATTCTGTTGATTTCAATCCGGAAACAAAACCGCTTTCAGCCCCTCAAGGCGATGATGGGAGCCTGGTCATTGCATGACGTGTTCGGTAAGATGACGATTGTCGTCGACGAAGACATCG
Source organism: Acidobacteriota bacterium (assembly GCA_036338555.1). Lineage (GTDB taxonomy): Bacteria > Acidobacteriota > UBA6911 > RPQK01 > JADFOI01 > JAPYTY01. Next base: position 14,782 of record JAYZBY010000030.1, read on the forward strand.
ATATTCACGACCCTTCGCAGGTGGAATGGGCGTTGAGCTTCAGGATGCAGCCGGCTGAGGATGTCCATGTCATCAAGGGAACGGACCCGCTGACCCTGGATCCGTCACAACCCCTTCTATTTGGTGAGCGAGTGAAACCTACCGAACAGGTCAGTTCAAAAGTGGGCATCGATGCCACCCGAAAACAATCCTATCCCGCCCTGGCCGTGCCTCCCAAAGAGCATCTGGAAAAGGTAGATGCTCGTTGGGAAAGCTATGGAATCCAGGAAGTTTCTTAGAAATAGCGCCAGAGCCACCATTTCTCAAAACCAGTCTTGGCCCCGTAGATCATGCGAGAAGGTCCCCAGGCACGACTCTCAGGGGTGCCGAAGGGGGGCCAGCCGGCAGGATAGACGGTCCGATTGGCGGCGGCGCGACCCGCGCCGAAAGCGAGCAGTCATATGACGTGCAGATGCAGTGTCCTGGGCTCTCCCTCTCCAGTCAGCTCCACCGCCAGGTTGTGAGCCACCAACTCCGCCTGTTGATGGGCTACGCCGCCCGATTTGGATACCGGCATGTCGGCACAGTCTCCGATGGCGTGGACGTTGCTCCAGCGGGTTGCCAGGGTGTCATAGTCGACGCGGATGCCGTTTCTCGTTTCTGCCAGTCCGCTATCGACCAGTGCACGGGCCGGTTCATGGGGGGGCACCATAAAAAGAAGATCGTAAGGCAGCTCGACTCCATAGAGACCCTGGACGGTGCGCCGATCGGGGTCGATGGACTGAGCGGTGAATGAGTAATGCTGTTTGACGCCCCGCTTCTTGCTCTGTGCGTCCATCCACACGGCGGGGATACGTTCCTCTCCTGCCGGTTCCGGACTGGTGGTAAAAAACTCAATTTCAATCCGGTCCCGAAGCCCCCGTTCTTTGAAGTAACTGTCAAGCATCCACTGGGCCTCGTAGGGGGCGGGCGGACATCGGTAGGGACCGGATGGAATTCCCACCAGAATGCGTCCCTTTTCAAAGGACCGGAGAGTCTTCTGTAGACTCACAGCGGCATCCAGTTCCCAGCTGTGTTGGGCCGCTTCGGTGAACCCGGGCAGTAACTCGGGAGCGGTTCGCATGCCGAGAGAAATGATGAGA
>JAYZBY010000031.1:0-11118 GCA_036338555.1 Acidobacteriota bacterium
AGGGACGCGATGTCGAGCCCACCCAAATGAGACGATCCTTTTACACTCCAAAGGAGAGCCCGCAACTGCAGGTCTTGGTGGCATTCGGATTGACAAAGGTAAAACCCTGCTGCATTAGCTGTTCCTGCCAGTCAAGGGTCATTCCCCTGAGGTAGAGATAGCTCTTCAGGTCGACAAAAATCCGGGCGCCATTCTCTTCGAAAACTTTATCGTTGGGTTGCTTCTCCGGATCGTAGCGCATGACATAGCTCAGACCGGAACATCCCCCGCCCTTCACCCCAAGGCGCAACCCCCCTTCGGGCGTGCCTTGATATTCCAGGTTGTTTTGAATTTTCCTGGCGGCTTCGGGGCTAATGGAAATGGCCATGCTCTCCCCAGTATACTACATCTGAAGCGGGGTAATGGGGTGGCTGAAGAGTAGCCCGAAAAGGTGGCGCCATCAATACTTCGGAATGCTCGGATCCACATCGTCCGCCCAGGCCAGGATGCCTCCCTTGAGATTACGCAGCTTCCGAAATCCTGCCTCCTGCAGTATCCCAACAGCCTTGGCACTGCGGGCTCCACTTCGGCAATAGGCGACAATATCCCGGGCGCTGTCCAGCTCATGGATTCGGTCGAGCAGTTCATCCAAAGGAATCAAATGGCCTCCATCGATCTTGCAAATGTCGTATTCGACAGGATTACGTACATCCAGAAGGAATAGATCGCGATCCTGATCCAGCTCCTCTTTCAACTGGGTGGCTGTCATCTCTTCAATTCCTTCCGGAGCCTCTGCTCCTTCCGGTTCGATCCCACAGAACATCTCGTAATCGATGAGTTCGGTCATCGTCGGGTTATCGCCACAGGCCGGGCAGACCGGATTCCTCCGCAGTTTCAATTCGCGAAAGTTCATCTTCAGGGCATCAAACAACATCAGCCGACCGATCAGCGACTCGCCCTTTCCCAGCATCAACTTGATGGCCTCGGTCGCCTGGATGAGCCCCACCAGTCCAGGAAGAATTCCCAGGACTCCTCCCTCTGCACACGAGGGAACCAGGCCGGGAGGTGGAGGTTCAGGATAGAGGCAGCGGTAGCAGGGGCCATCCGCAGTGGCAAACACCGATGCCTGCCCCTCAAACCGGAATATACTCCCATACACGTTGGGCTTTCCCGTCAGGACACAAGCATCATTGACCAGATATCGAGTGGGAAAATTATCCGTTCCGTCGGCGATGATGTCGTAGTCCTCAAACAACTCCAGCGCATTGTCCGACGTGAGCATGGTTTCATGAGTTTCGATTTTGACATTCGGGTTCAAGGCTTCCAATTTCTCCCGAGCTGATTCGAGCTTGGGCCTTCCCACGTCAGCGGTGGAATGAATGATCTGTCTCTGTAGATTGCTGAAATCCACCACGTCGAAATCAACGATTCCGATCCTTCCAACACCAGCGGCAGTCAGGTAAAAAGCCAGCGGCGAACCTAATCCACCCGCTCCCACACATAAGATGCTGGCCTGCTTCAGCTTCCTCTGGCCCTCCATTCCGACTTCGGGCATGATCAAATGCCGGCTGTAACGTGTTATTTCATCATGGGAAAGTTCCCCGGGAAGCGTCTGAACCGGGGTGGCTCCACCGGCTATCGAGGGAACGATGCTGATGGTGTCCGCTTCCTCAATTGGGGTATCCTCATGTTCCAGATAGCGAATATCTTCGTCGTTCACGTATATGTTGACGAAATTCCTCAGCTTGCCCTCTTCACTGAACAAGTGTTTCTTCAAGTCCCCGTACTGTTCGGTCAGATTTGCCAGGACTTCGGACACGGTACTGCCTGCCAGCTCCAGGGACTCCTGGTTACCGGCGTAGGGTCTCAGTGGTGTAGGAATATAGACTGTTGCCAAGATGTGCCTCCAAAGCAATCATTATAGTTCTCTGGCCCAGTTAGATCAAAAAGGCGTAGCCGCTATACAAAATCAACCTTCACCTGGTGGGGAATCAGGCCCGCCTCGTGGCCTCGGTCAAGAAGTAGTTGGACTGCCTTTCGTCCGTCCTCCCCATAGTCCAGGGTCCGCTCGTTCACGTACATGTTGACAAACCGTTCGCCCAGTTCGGCATCCAGACCGCGCCCGAATTGAAGCGCATAGGCGAGAGCTTCCTCCTTGTGCGCGAAGGCATAGCTGATACTTTCGTGAATCAATTCGGATATTTGACGAATTGCCGGCATACCCAGGTCACGCCGGATCACGTTTCCTCCCAACGGCAAAGGCAAGCCGGTTGTCTCCTCCCACCATTCTCCCAGATCCAACAGCTTGAAAAGCCCTTCGTCTCGATAGGTTAACTGCCCCTCGTGTATGACCACTCCAGCATCAACTTCCTCTTGCTGAACCATCGGGATAATCTCATCAAAGGAGACCACCCGGTGCTCGAAATCCGGCTGAAAGAGCTTCAAAGCCAGAAAGGCCGATGTCTGCTCGCCGGGGATGGCCACCCTACGCTCAGGGAGCTCTTCCAACGGAAATTTCAACTTGCTGACCAGGATGGGGCCATACCCCTCACCCATGCTGGCTCCAGAGTTCAAGAGAGCATACTGCTCATGAAGATAGGCATAGGCATGGATACTGACCGCTGTCACTTCGTAGGAGCCCCTGGAGGCAGCCTGGTTGAGGGTCTCGATATCATCCAACTGGTGAGTAAAGATGAATTCGCCTGTGTTGATCTTTTCAGTCGCCAGGGCATAGAACATGAAGGCGTCATCGCTATCGGGACTGTGCGCAAGGCGAATTTCCTGTTTGGCCATAACCGAACTGGGAACTATACCAAAAAAGAGGAAACCTCCGTCAAACTCCGGATCCGTCGCTCATCCGGCCAGTCGGCATGCCGATCTTCCGGATCGTACAGTAAGGCAGACAAGCCCGCCGACCGAGCTGCCTCGTAATCTCCCCGGATACTATCGCCGACGTGGATTGAGCCTTCGGCCTGAGAACCTATCGCCCTCAACGCATACTGAAAAATCAGGGGGCTTGGCTTGGCGGCAGGGGCATGACTGGAGATGATAACGGCATCAAAACAATCCTCGATTTCGAACTCCCGGAGAAGGTCAAAAAGGCGTGAATCGAAGTTGGATATCACTCCCAGTTTCAACTTCCTACTCATCAGATCGGCGAGGATCTCCCGGCAGTTCTCTTCCAACTGCCAGGCCTCCGAAGTGCGGAACACCTGATAGACCGTTTCAAAAAACTCGTCGAGTCGAGGAAAGGCTCCTATCCGTGTGAAGGTGTCCCGAACCAACCCTCTCCACCATTTCTTCTCCAGTTCCTCAATGGAATCGGCCATTTCCCCGGGAAAAGCCAGGGGTGGGGTCTCCCTGATTGAAATCACAAAAGATGCCTCGATCTGGCGCTGAACCGACTCGTCCGCTCCATCTTGAAACCCGAATTGTTCGGCATATTGTCCGTAGATCGCACCCACTGATCCACGCACCCCGAATAAGGTGCCCGCGGCATCGAAGAATACTGTATCCACCGAAGGCTGAGTCTTAGGCATGAGCAACTGAGATCGTCTTGAATTCCAGCGCAGATTTCAAGCTGAAACCCGCCATTATCCGTTACAATGGGTTAGTCTGGACTTTGCATCAATCCGGCCATCAACCATGAGTGAGAACCTGTTCATAGCACAAGATGCCGTCGAGCCGTTCTTCAAGAACGGATACCTGTTATCCTGCCGACAAACCCGGCAGGGAATCTATATTGACCCGGGTGACGAAGCTCCTCTCCTGCTCCCGAAAATTCAGGAACACGACATCGAGCTCACGGCGATCGTGAACACCCACGCCCACATCGATCATATATCCGGAGTCGGCCTGGTCAAAGAAAAGTGGGATGTCCCTATCTACCTTCATCCTGAGGATGAACCCCTTTACCACAATCTCCCCACCCAGGCCCAACGCTTCGGTTTGGATTACCCGCCCGCTCCACCCCTGGATCACCCTCTCCAGGAGGGCGAAAATCTACAGATAGGCAACTTGACCCTGAAGGTTTATCACACCCCCGGACACTCCCCTGGAAGCGTCTGTCTGGAGGTGGAAAACCATGTCTTTTGTGGGGATGTCATCTTCACCGGTTCGATTGGAAGGACCGATCTGTGGGGTGGCTCCTTGGAAATCTTGATGGACAGCATCCACAAAACGGTCATTCCCATGGGAAAAGAAAAGATTCTGCATCCCGGGCACGGCCCCGACACTACCATTGGCCACGAGCTCAGGACCAATCCGTTTTTAAGAGCTGACCACTGACAGAAGATTGTGGTCGTTGGCCTCTGACAGAAAATCCAAAATTCTAAATTTGAAATTCAAAATTTTAACCCTGGGTTCTGGTTGGAGGTCGCACAGCTTCTTTCGTGCTTTCGTGCAGTCAGCCGGGTCCTGCCCGACCTTGCTGTGGGCGCACGACCGTACGCCCCTACAACAGGCTGGAGGATCGAGCCAAATTAGAACGTAAATATGAAACCCGCTGGTTAGGGGTTAGGGGTCAGGGGTCAGCAGTTAGGGCCCTTCCAGGCGATAACCGACGCTGCGGATGGTGCGGATCAGCCGCCCTGCCGTGCCCAGCTTGCTCCGAAGACGGTGGATGTGAGTATCCACAGTCCGAGAGGTCCCCCGGTAGGAGTCCCCCCACACCGCACTCAGCAACTCATCTCGACTCACCGTCTCTCCTCGATTTTTCAGGAAAGCCGCAAGTAGATTGATTTCCGTTGAAGTCAGATTGACTCTTTTTCTACCAACAAAGGCCTGACAGTCATCCAGATCAAAAGAAATACGCCCGTGCTTGAGAATGTTCTTTGATTTAACCAAATGCAAATACCAGGTTCAGTTCAGCACCCACAAGTTTAAATTCAATGTTCAGGTTAATCTTTCCCGGTTCTGATTCCTAGCAAAAAAAACCCAGCCCGCAAAAACCTCTTTTTGAGTCGAATTTTTGGCCCTTGACACCCTCGACCGGAAGTCGAAATTACACCCTGAAAAAGGGGAAAATTCCGCTTATATTCTCTATTGACTTCTTCCATAGCAGAACCTATGATCGAGTTCATTCCGAGGAATGAACGATCGCTTCCAGTGAAGTGGGTTTCTCTGATTTTTTTGATGGACGAATGACGATCAAGCGGACCTTTTCGACTCGTGAACTCGCTCAAATGTGGAACGTCAGTGAATCAACCATCAAACGATGGGCCGATTCCGGTGAGCTCAATTGCTATCGAACCCCCGGCGGACACAGAAAATTTCAGCTAGAGAACATTTCTGAATTCCAACAAAGGCGTGGGTTCGAAGCCACGGGATTCCTGACCACTGAACAGTGGGAGGAACCCGAAATCGAGGAGTCGCTCAATCAAAAAAAATTTGGGAAGGTTCGTCATCTGATTCTTTATCTTGCCACACAAAACCAGCGGAAGCGCGTCAAGGATTTACTCGAACGCCTTTATATTCGGGGGATGGGGATCGTTGATCTTTACGATGAGATCCTTGTTCCCGTGGTCCAGGATGGCGAGAAGGCTCTGGGTGAAGGGGCGCTGTCGCTGGGACAGGAAAGACTTCTCAAGAACAACCTGGATGAGGCCATGTCCTTGTTGTTCCCCCAGCTCATCTGTCGACGGCAAAGTGGAAAGACGGGCCTCTGCGCAGCACCGGATGCCTTTTGTGAACTACCGGTCAATGCCATCTCTCGTATTCTCGAGACTGAAGGGTGGGATTGCTTGAATCTGGGTGGCAATATCCCCTTCGATGCGATGGCTGAAATGGTGGAACGGGAACCTGTGAATCTGGTGTGTGTGGTCGGTTCAGACCCTACCTGTCTCACTGAAAACAGTTTCGTCGCTCTGGCGGAAGCTGCCGACAGTTATCGTATCCCGGTCGTTTTAACAGGCTCTGGTTTTATTGATCTCACGATTCGGGAAACTTTCCCTCACGACGAATATTTTTCCGACTATCGTTCTTTCCGCTCCTACATCAGTCAACTCTCGAACTAGACCAGTCCGGAATATTCATACGTTCTCTACTGCAGCGTCGAAATCACTCGGCCTGACTGTGTTGCGCTCTGTCGGCCTCCCGTCGCGCGCCTTATCAGACCGGCGCCTTCGCCGTTGCGTGACGAGATCCTATGAATACTCCGGACTATTTTTTTTCTGGAAGAAACGCCCACCAACTCCTACCCACCTGTAAGGTGTTTGAGCAAAAAGAGGATGTTAGCGGGCCGCTCGGGCGTTCGGGTTGAATGTTTCGAATTTGGGCCTTAGGATTTCGGATTATCGGGCCGGTGTAGCGGCCTTTTTTTTTTACCTACTGACCGCCAAAGCACCTACTCTTGCTGGATTTTCTCCTGCAGTATTTTTACCAATTGTTGGTACAACCCGACAGAGCCGAGGAGTTCCCGCTTGGAAATCTTCTCCTCCGCGGTATGGGCATCTTCAATGGAACCAGGACCAAATAAAAGGGGTGTACCCAAAGTCCTCAAGGCGGAAATATCCGTACCGTATCCCACTACCTTGGTCGGAAAGCCCTCAACTGATTCCATTACCTGAGGTTCACTGACCTTGAGTATCTCCATTTGACATCGATCCGCCACCACCTTTTCCATGATCTCAACATAATGAGCGCTGTCAACCACACTGCGAATCAGAATCTGGGCGCTGGCAGAATCAGCCACCACATTGGCCGCCCTTCCACCTTCAATTGTTCCAATATTCAAGTAGCTGTCTCCCAGGCTGGGATGGTTGGGTAGGCTCATTCCCTTCAGCTCACGGAGGACATCAATCAGTTTGTGAATGGCGGAGTCACCTTTTTCAGGATAGGCCGAATGGGCCGCTATGCCCTGGGCAGACAAACGAGCCGCCACAATTCCCTTGTGTCCCACCACCAGCTCATTATCGGTCGGCTCCCCATCAATAAAAAAAGAACACTTCAGGTCCAGCTCACTGGCCTTGGTGGCACCAATACTGTCAATTTCCTCCCCCACCACAAACAGCAGTCCTAGATCCGCCATCCCTTCTTCTCGCAGGGCCTGGGCTGCACAGATCATGGAGGCTGCTATCCCCTTGGCATCACAGGCACCTCGACCATACACGAAGGTCTCATCCTCACTGGAAGGAAAAAAAGGAGGCACGGTGTCCAGGTGGGTGGTTAGAAGAACCGAGGCATCCCCGGCTGTGGCCACCAGATTGAAGCGATCCGAAGTGACTTCCTGCCGACGACACTGCCAGCCGTCTTGCTGGAGCAGATCATGCAGGTACTCTCCGACCACACGTTCCTCTCCTGTGACGGAAGGAATGTCGACAAGTTTTCGTGTTAATTCGACAACGTCAAACAATCTGGCACCTGGCGGAAAATCCGAAATTAGAAGTCCTAAATCCGCATCCAGGCCGAAAAACAAACCCGGCCCTTTCTCCTCGCGGAGCATAAGCGACGCGTTTCTCCACTCCGAGCGTCAGCGAGGAGATTCACCGCGCGCTAAGCGCGCTTCTCCTGATTTCTGATTTCTGTCTTCTGTCTTTTCCCTTTCGAAATTCGCTCGAACCACCGTCTTGATCCCGCCCCTCAAATTGAAGTCCCCCCTGACTTCACAGCGAACCGGCTCAACGGCAACGACGATATCATCCAGTATCCGGTTGGTCACATGTTCGTGGAAAATCCCTTCATCCCGAAAGGAGACCATGTACAGCTTCAAGGATTTCAACTCAATGATCTTCTGATCCGGAACATAACAGATATGAATGATGCCAAAATCCGGCTGACCCGTTTTGGGGCAGACTGCCGTGAACTCGGGACACTCGATGGTGATTTCGTATTCCCGGCCCGGGTATTGGTTAGGAAAGGTTTCCAGTTTTGAGGACACTCTTCGGTTCGTGCTCCGTTTGAATCAGCGAGGTCACGCCAATCACTCTACCGAATGGAGAACCCCCTGCATCATGATGTAATGCCCGAGGTAACTACACAGGTAAGCATAATCTCCCGGAGGGGGTACCGTGAACTCCACTTCGACACGCTCACCCGCACCGGCCATCTTGGTATAGGCAACAATGGCATCATGGTCCGGAATATAGTCCTTGGCCTCTCCGGCCTGGACCGCCCCGATTCCAACCTGTCCAATCGTCGCCTCATCGTCAGGCCCAACATTTAGAAGCACGAAATTGTGGCGCATGCCCGGGTTGGTGGCGATATTATCGAAGACGACCTTAAGCTGGGAACCGGCCTTGGCCGTGATTTCCTCGGTATCGAACAGCACTTGGTTTCCAACCGGCTTGATCGTCACTTCCTGATCAGCCGCCTGCAACTGACTGGAGTAGCCCCCCAGCAACATTACCGTCACAACCAGAACCCACAATTTGATAACAGCGTGTCTCATAGTTCTCCTCTTCACCCTTTATGTTATTGAAAAAGCATAACATATCTGCCCAGTGCCCTTCCTTGGTTTCAGGGAAACCAATGATCAGGCTTCCTTCGTCAACGATTCAGTATATAGATACCGCTTGATCTTGCGGGTGGTCGTCCTTTCAAATTCCTCTGATCGAAGAACGAAGCTCTTGACACGCTTGTAGCGGGCCAGTTCCTTGCACCTTGCCTTGATCTCCTGCCCGATCACTTCATTAATCTTATTCTGGTCATACTGACTAGGACCCAGGATCTCATCGAAAGTTTCAGTGCGAGGAACCACAATCGCTTGCACCGCGATGCGGGCAGGATCCTCCTCTGGCCCACCCCAGACCAGAGACTCCAAAATATAAGGACTTTGATCGAGGACAGCTTCAACCTCTTCGGGGTAGACGTTTTTCCCATTGGGAGTCACGATCACCGATTTTTTACGCCCACTGACATAGAGAAACCCATCTTCATCGATATACCCCAGATCTCCCGTCAGCAACCATCCATCGTGCAGGGACTCCCGCGTCGCCTCCTCATTCAAATAATAACCAGCCATCACTGAAGGCCCCCGCACCCGAATCTCTTCATCCACAATTTTTAGATCCAGCCCCTCCAGCGGCAACCCCACCGAATCGTCCTTCAAGCAGTCCACACGATTCACGGCAATGATGGGAGACGATTCCGTCAACCCGTAGCCCTGAATGAAATTGATGCCCAGTTCGCGGAAGGCCTTGCCTATCTCAGGATTCCCCGCCGCGCCGCCCGAAATGCACAGGTCAAGACGCCCGCCCAGCTGGTCGTGTATGGGCTTGAAGAGAGACCTCCGAATATTTAAATTCAAGAGGCCTTCCAGGAGCGCAGCCACCCCTTTGGCCACCCGGAATTTCAGCTCCCCTTTCTGCTTGATTCCGTTTTCAATTTTTCTGTAAAGACCATCAAATAAAAGAGGCACTCCGATTACCACCGTGGGCCTCATCTCTCGCAGGTTCTCCGGAATACGCCTCAGGCTTTCAGCATGGCAAATGGTACATCCCTGATACAGCGCCAATAAGAATCCGGCCATGCACTCATAGGTATGGTGCAACGGCAAAACAGACAGCAGCACACCCTCTTCAATCGACACGTGCTGCGATGTGGCCATGATGTTGGCAGCCAGATTCCCATGGCTCAACATGACCCCCTTGGAGCCTCCGGTGGTGCCGGACGTGAAGATAATGGCGGCCAGATCTTCTGCGGTTACCTTCGAATCCTGCAACTGATCCTGCCCTTCGGCGAGGGCGTCCCCGCCGACTCTGAGAAACTCCGGAAAGGACCAATCCGCCCCCGCCCTCTCCTCCTCCATGGAGATGATCTTCTCCACCGAAGGAACCTGGCTACGATGCTCCCTGAGCGAAGCGATGTACTCTTTAGAGCAGATCACCAGGCGGGGCTCGGAAAAGTTCAGCACCTGACAGATTTCTCCAATGGTGAGGTCCTTGTCAATGGGCACGGCGACCAATCCTGAAGTGACTGCTGCCAGATAACTCAAGGCCCACTCGGTCCGATTCGGGGAAAGCACTGCGACCCGATCCCCTTTTTTCAGACCCAAAGATGAAAATCCAGCCGCCGACTGGGCCACCCTCTCGCCGAGTTCACGATAAGTTAACGGAACCCAGGTGCCACCTTTCTTGCTTTGAAGGGCAATCCGGCTGTGGTACCTCTGGCTGGCCTGCTGTAGCAGACCGCTCAGGTCACTGATGGGGCGAATTGGATAAGGAGGAGGCTTTTTCACTGCCAGGAGATTGTATAGAAAACGACCTCAAACGGCCAAGCCGATCACTTCAGGTCCCTTGCTGCATCCAGACTCACCACAGGAGTAATGCCCCTGACCTCGGCTTGATGAATCGTATTGGAAGGAACTTCGATCACATCACCGGGCCTCAACAGAAACTCTTCACCTTCGATGGTGATGGCAAACTCTCCCTCTAGAACGGCATCTTTTTTGTCGACGCGATGAGTATGCTCGGCAAAAACCGTGCCCCTGGGGTAGGTGTAGCAGGATACGGATGGGTATCCATCGTCGATCAACTTCCGCCTCATGTTTTCCTGGTTCAACGGACCCCACCTCGATTCATCCCAGTGTTCGATCATCGTCGTTTAGCCCGTATTATTCATAAATTATCTACTACAGTGCCGCCCGCCTTCATTTGAGGAACGAAAACAACCTATGCATAATCAGGGCTGGATGAAGGGGTACTCTGGCGGTGCTCCATGTCATCCTGCAGGTCGGAAGGTAACGCGAACTGAACATCCTCATGGCGCAGCACCAGTTCTTCCAGGACCGCCCCTTGCGTATGGAAGAACGCCGCAATTTCCTGGACCAGGCTCTCCGGAGCCGAGGCTCCAGAGCTCAGACCCAGCGTTCGAACATCCGCCAGCCACTCATCCTGAATGGACTTGAGGTCGCTAATCAGATAAGCGGGAGTTCCCTCCCGTTTGACCTCCTCCACCATACGTTTCGAGTTGCTGCTGTTGGCAGCACCCACCACCAGCACCAGATCCGACGATTTTGATAGCTCCAAAACGGCTTCCTGACGGTTCTGGGTGGCATAACAGATGTCTTCCGAGGGAGGGCCCTCGACGGCGGGAAACTTCTTGCGAAGTGCCATCAAAACCTCCCGGGTGTCCTGCATGCTCAGTGTGGTCTGAGTGATATAGGCCACTCGGTTGGGATCCTCCACCTCCAGGGCCTCCACA
>JAYZBY010000032.1:0-13189 GCA_036338555.1 Acidobacteriota bacterium
CAGGCCTTTATCGGTATTATCCTCAGCACTCAAGGGGACGTGGAAATTGGCAGGATCGTGGCCGAGATCACCTTTCCTCGCCAATTCCTTGCCTTTGAAGAGGCCCGAGGAGGGCTGCCCATCAAAGCGATCAATGCTGAGCTGAGTGCCGAGGTCAGAAACGACGATTCAAACTCTGAGAACTCGGTCCTGGAGGTGGTGATTGCGAGCACGACAGGCGCCGCGATTCCTGCTGGGACTCTGGCCAATCTGACCTTCACCCTCTTGCCGGAGGCACCGACTCAACACATCATAGAACTGAAGAACAAGGCCGAGGCTTTCACCACGGACGATCCGCCCGAACCCGTCGAACTGAGTACCACGAATGGCGAAATTGAAAGTCTCGCTACTCCTGCGCTCTTCGCCTGCTTCTTTTACATGCATTAGCCGGGAAAAACCATCTATACGGGTCATGGAGAGTCCTGTGCGGTCTCTATGCCGGCTAAACAGGGTGCCGAAAGACCCGTTCCCTGTTGGAACCGGTGGATTTCAGACATGAAGTCTGTCATGTGGTTCCAACTCGGTATACTGTGGGCTACCACGGTTGAATATTGAAACTCAGCGCTGAGAAGCGCTCATAAAAAGCCGTTTTGGGCGTGCTGCTGATAGTACTGGCAATCTGGTTTTTCATTGATGCCCAGCCTCCGATCGTTGATTTTCGAACAGCCGGTTAAAACATCATCGCCTTTGGCAACAGCCTGGTGACGGGTTATGGTGCCTCTCCCGGAAACGACTTTGGTTCGATTCTTTCAGCTCGACTGGGTCACCCGATTGTCAATGCTGGTGGAAATGGAGACACGACCTAAATGGGCCTGGAGGGTTTGGAGGAGGATGTTCTTTCCCAGGACCCAAGAATGGTTAGTTTGTTTCTAGGGGGCAATGATGCACTCAGGAAGGTTTCCGTGGACGAGGCCGTCAATCGGCTGGCCACCATGATTGATCAGATTCATCAGACCGGGGCAGCGGTTGTCCTGGTGGGCGTGCGGGGAAGTCGGCTCGGGGATCAATACGAGGACGAATTTGATGCCCTGGCTGAAGTGAAGCAGACCAATTACGTGCCGGATATTTTGAGCGGCATTTTTGGCCATCCCAGTTTGATGGCCGATGCCATCCATCCCAACAACGAGGGGAATGTCCTGATGGCTGATCGCCTGGAACCCGTCCTGCGTGCAGTGATCGAATGACGGGCTGAATCCAGCTGAATTCTGGTAATGACTAGAATCTCCGGTTTCCATTTACTAGACTGGAAAGAATGAAGGTCTGCTGGGAGACGTGCGTAGAGGAGTGCTTTTTGATACAAAGTGTATGCATCACCTGTGTGATGGATTCCGACTTATTTTCAAGCCAGGGATGGGATAAGAGGCTTTTTCCGTAAGGAGGAGTTAGGCATGGCAGATAAAGTGACCCAGGAGCCTGAGCCGGGAGCCGGCACAGCGCAAAAGAAGGCTGCACCCCAGGACAGTGTGACCCTGGTGGATAACCGGACCGGCAAGGAATACGAGTTTCCCATCAGCTACGGCACCTATCCCAACTACGGTGCCTCGATCAATTGTCTGGAATTGAGAAAGATCAAGGTTTCCGACGATGATTTTGGTTTGATGACCTATGATCCCGGCTACAGCAACACCGCTTCCTGTAAGAGCAGCATCACCTTTGTGGATGGCGAAAAGGGGATTCTACGCTACCGAGGATACCCCATTGAGCAGTTGGCCGAGCACAGCACCTATCTGGAAACCGCCTATCTGATTCTGTTTGGGGAACTGCCTTCGACACAAGAAATGACTCAGTGGACGCACAACATCACCCATCACACCATGATCCATGAGTACACCAAGAAGTTCATGGAAGGTTTTCTCTATGACGCGCACCCCATGGGCATGCTGGTGGGAACCGTGGGGGCTCTCTCGACCTTTTATCCGAATGCCAAGAATATCTTTGACGAAAAAGCCCGTCACAAACAGATCTGGAGGTTGATCGCCAAACTGCCCACCATTGCGGCCTTTGCCTATCGGCACAACCGGGGTATGCCCTACGCTTATCCGGATAACGATCTTTCTTTCACGGGCAATTTCCTGAACATGATGTTCAAAGCTACGGAAGTGAAGTACGAGCCGGATCCCGTGTTGAGCAAGGTCCTGGATGTGCTGTTCATCCTTCATGCCGACCATGAGCAGAACTGTAGCACCAGTTCGATGCGCGGAACCGGGAGTTCCCATTCCGACCCCTACTCGGCACTGGCAGCGGCGGCGGCAGCACTTTACGGTCCACTTCACGGAGGGGCCAACGAGGCGGTGCTTCGAATGTTGAATGAAATCGAGGACGTCAAAAAAGTGCCGGCCTTCATCGAACAGGTGAAGTCCGGGGAGGCCGGTCGTCTCATGGGGTTTGGGCATCGTGTCTACAAGAACTACGATCCCAGGGCACAGGTGATCAAAAAGCTGGCTTATGAAGTCTTTTCGGTGACCGGCGTCAACCCTCTCCTGGAGATCGCTCTGGAGTTGGAGCGCATCGCACTTGAGGATGAGTATTTCCTGTCTCGGAAGCTGTACCCGAATGTCGACTTTTATTCGGGGATCATTTATCAAGCCATGGGCTTCCCCGTGGATCTCTTCCCATCGCTTTTTGCCATCCCTCGTACCGCGGGGTGGTTGGCCCAGTGGCAGGAGATGCTGCTGGATGGGGATCAGAGGATAGCCCGGCCTCGGCAGATGTATACCGGTGTCGATGAACGTGATTATGTACCAGTTGCGAAACGTGGATAGGAGGAACTTGATGGGAACAGGAGAAGCCCCTGATGCGCCGGAGGCATCGACGACCGGGGAAATGACCAAGAACCATAGTTTGGAAAAATGGGTGGGTGAAGTTGCGGATCTCTGTAAGCCGGATATGGTTTACTGGTGCGACGGTTCAACCGAAGAGTACGATCGTCTAAGCCGGATGATGGTCGACGGGGGAACCTACATCAAGCTCGACGATAGCAAGCGGCCCAACAGCTACTACTGCCGCTCCGATCCGGGTGATGTCGCTCGAGTCGAGAACTTCACCTTCATCTGTTCTGAAAAAGAAGAAGACGCCGGGCCCACCAACAACTGGGGCGAACCGAAGGAAATGCGGGAAACGCTGCGGGGCCTTTACCAAGGCTGCATGAGAGGGAGAACGTTGTATGTCATCCCTTATTCCATGGGCCCCGTCGGCAGTCCCATCGCCAAGATAGGATTCGAGCTCACCGATTCCCCCTATGTCGTGTGCAGCATGCATATCATGGCGCGCGTCGGCTCGAAGGTATTGGAAGTCCTGGGCGACCGTGAGGGTTTTGTGCGAGGTATTCATTCCATCGGGGCACCGCTGACCGATCCGAAGCAGCCCGACAACCCCTGGCCCTGTAATGTGGAGAACAAGTACATCACTCATTTTCCGGAAACCCGGGAGATCATGTCCTTTGGATCAGGCTATGGCGGTAACGCTCTGCTGGGGAAGAAATGCCATGCCCTTCGCATCGCTTCGGTCCAGGCCCGTGATGAAGGGTGGATGGCGGAGCACATGTTGATTTTGAAGCTGACTTCGCCGAAAGGCGAGGTCAAGTATATCACCGGAGCCTTTCCCAGCGCCTGCGGAAAGACCAACCTGGCCATGCTGAATCCCACCATCGAAGGCTGGAAAGTGGAGACCATTGGTGATGACATCGCCTGGATGAAGTTCGGTGATGACGGCCGTCTTTATGCCATTAACCCGGAGGCGGGATTCTTCGGGGTGGCTCCCGGCACCAACGGTCGGTCCAACCCCAATGCCATGCGGTCCTTTGCCGAAAACAGCATCTTTACCAACTGCGCCCTCACGCCGGACGGTGACATCTGGTGGGAGGAGATGACCCAGGAGCCGCCTGCTGTGTTGTCGGACTGGCTGCGGAGGCCCTGGACTCCGGAATCGGGTCGCACCGCTTCCCATCCCAATGCACGATTCACGGCGCCGGCGCGTCAATGCCCGGTCATTGCCGAGGAGTGGGAGGATCCAAAAGGGGTGCCGATCAGCGCGTTTTTGGTGGGTGGACGCCGGGAGACGGTGGTCCCGCTGGCCATTGAATCGTTCAACTGGCAGCACGGAACCTTTCTTGCCTCCATCATGTCCTCCGAGAAGACGGCGGCGGCCGCCGGCAGGGTGGGAGAGGTCCGGCGTGATCCCATGGCCATGCTGCCGTTTTGCGGCTACCACATGGGAGACTATTTCGCCCACTGGCTGAAAATCGGACGGCAGGCGGACCCGGACAAGCTGCCCAGAATCTTCTATGTGAACTGGTTTCGCAAGGACTCGGACGGGCGCTTTCTGTGGCCCGGATTTGGTGAGAACAGCCGGATCCTGAAATGGGTTTTCGAGCGGGTCGATGATCAGGCCGCACAGGTGGAAACGCCTTTGGGCAGGATGCCCACCGCCGAGGCCATCGACACGACCGGCCTGGATCTGAGTCAGGAGGCGATGGATCAGTTGCTGAAGGTCGAGGTGGAGGCCTGGCTCAACGAGATTCCGGGCATCGAGGAGCACTATGCCAGGTTCGGGGATCGGTTGCCCCCGGAGTTGCGCGACGAGCTCAATCAGCTCAAGGAGAGGTTGAAGGGCTGACCGACTGACCGCTGACCAGGGATTGTGATTCCTACCATCTGACAGAAAATCCGAAATCCGAATTCCCAAATCCGAAAACAATTCCAATTAGGTTTTCAGATTTAGGATTTCGAATTTCTTTTAAGACGCACTGAGGCGCCTCCCACCTTCCGGACCTTTGGCTGGATCAAGGGTTGCACTAGTAGGGGCGCACGGCCGTGCGCCCTTCTGAGCTTCACAGTTTTTGCTGTGGGCGCACTCAGTGCGCCCCTACACCAGGTTGTTGGAACTCGCTGTTTCGGTCAGATGGCTAGCCGCTTGTAGCGGCCGCTCTATGAGCGTCCCTCCGGAATCGTGAAACGTGGAAACAGGGCCAGCAGAGGAGCGATCCAGCAAATCGGCCTGGGGGGACGGCGGAAGAGGTGTGGGGGGATCTCGTCCTTGATTGTCTCATGAAACTCCGGCAGTTTGGACCAATGCAGCGCCGGCCTGAGGTGGTGGGCTGTATGGTATCCAAGATTGCCGGTCAACAGGTTGTGCCACTTCTCGGTGACGTTGAAGGATGCTTCATGCGGGTCTTGAGAATCCACGCCTGCGTGATGGGAATAAGTATGCCAGGCAGTGATGTAAAGGGAGATCATCATGGGCAAGGCAAAAATGAAAAGTGCGTTCACCCAGTTCAAGTAAAAAAAGAAGGCGAGCAGGCCGAAGTTGACCAACGCCATCAGCACAAAAATCCTTTGGGGCCTGGGAAACCTGTGACCCACCTGAAAGGCCCGCGGATAACCGGTAAGCGCCACCTTGAACCCATATTCAAATTCTCCCATGGTTTGCCCGTCCCTGCGTTTCCAGCGGGATTCATCCTTTTCCTGGTCGAGGTAATTCACATGATGTCCGAGAACGTGATGCAGGACCCACCCGTGGGAAACAATCCCTGTCTGAAATCCGTAGACGATCTCCAGTAACCGGTTGAAAATCGCGTGGTGAAAGGTCTCGACATGTTGATGGTGATGGTTCCAGGAACTGATGAAAGCCTTCGGCACAATGCCCAGCAGCATCCAGAAAACAACAAGTTCAACCCTCTCAGCCGTGAAAAACACCATCAGGTCAACACCAAAGTAGGTTGCGAAAAGGGTGATGGGAATCCGGTCTCCTTTAAATTTGAACATACCTGGCAGTCTTGTTAATTGTAGTGTGAGGGTGCGGAAGAGTCAAAATCCTGTATTTATCCACTCGGGCCAGGCGGTTCCTACCGTGATCGTGTGGACTCCCAGTGACACAGGGCTGTCGTGACAATGACCGCTATGATGAAGGTCCCGGTCATCCAGTAGAGACTCTCCGGAAGTTCCAGCAGGAGGAGAAATAAAAAAGGCGCAAAGAGTAAAGTAACCGGCAAGTAGTTAGGGACAACGGGGACATCTACCCCGTTTTCTCTGGGGCACCAGTTGAGAACAATATTTTTCCCAGATCCCAATGGCGATAGAGGGTGTCTTCCAACGAATGCAGGTTGGCCTGCTGGTCCTCGTTGAGGGCGGAAGTTTGTAAATGCAGGGTCTCCGGGTCTGTCATGAATAGACCTCCTCAATCGGCCGGCTCAGGGCCATGATTTCGATATCTGTATCAATTCCCACCGACCTAGGCCAAAAAACCAACCCCTATCATGCATAAATTCACGTATGATTTAGGCTAGAATATAGCTCTCACAATAGAGAATAGAGATCGTTTCGAAAAAAAATGAAACGCAAACCGGAAGAGGAACTCATGCTGGACCAGGAGCAGGTCCGGGCCTATGCGGAAGGGGATTTCAAGGAGCCTCATAGCCGCTTTATTGAATTGTTCGGGGAGCGCTTTTCTTCCGACTCGATCGAAGGATACGTTCTGGATCTGGGCTGTGGGCCTGCCGATATTTCGGTTCGCTTCGCAGGGCGCTATTCCCGATGCCGCATTCATGGCGTGGATGGATCGGAGGCGATGTTGCAATTCGGGCGTCAGGCTATCCGCAGGGAACAACTCGAACATCGCATTGAACTCATTAAACGTCGCTTGCCCACCATCGACCTTCCCCGAGTGGGTTATGAGGGGGTGATCAGCAACAGTCTTCTCCATCATCTGAAGGATCCTCGGGTGCTGTGGAACTCGATCGGTCAGTTTGCAGGACCTGCCGCACCCGTGTTCGTGATGGATTTGATGCGTCCCGAGAGCGCAGCTCAGGCCAGGGAGTTGACCCAACTGTATGCCGCGGGCGAACCCGATATCCTGCGCCATGATTTTTACCAATCTCTTTTGGCGGCCTACCGGGAGGGTGAGGTGCGGATTCAGCTGGAGCAGGCCGGATTGGCTCACTTCTCGGTGGAGGTGGTGAGCGACCGGCACTTGATTGCATGGGGAAAGCTCCTGGGTAGGAAATCCTAAATCCCAAATCAAAATTCCCAAGTGAGAATAGTTGTTTGGGAGTTCGGATTTCGTGCTTCGGATTTACCGCCGGGGGGTCACTGCAGCTGGTGGATCCACGGGGTCCAGGGTCCCGTTAAGTGAAAATAGCCACAGGCTGTCCCCTTTAGGGCCTCTTCCAAAGAGATTTCCGGCCGAGAGAACGGCGACGTATTGCCGGCCATCGTGTTCGAAAACGCTGGCGGGAGCGTTCACTCCGGCTCCTGTCTGAAATTCCCAGAGCCACCTGCCGTTTCGAGCATCCAGGGCCAGGAATCGTCCGTCGCTTCTACCCACGAAAATAAGGCCGCCGGCGGTTGTCACCGATCCGCTGTAGCAGAGTTCCGTCCACTTTTGCTGCCATATGAGGCGGTTGGTTTTGAGATCCATGACCGCGAAAATCCCTCGCAGGCGAGGCTGGAATTCGGCGGTCCCGAAACGACCGCCGGTGAATCCCCCTCCCTGGGTGGGAGGAAAGACCACCTCGTCGCCTCCTCGGAAGAGGGCGATTCGGTCATTGGCACAGATGTGCAAACGGTGGGTTGAAGGGTCGTAGGAGCTGGGCGGCCAGTTGGCCCCCCCGAATGTCGAAGGTCTGACCATCACCCCCTCCTTCCAGAAGGGAGTAAAGATGCGGCCTTCATTGATCAGGGTGACTCCTTCGATGGTCTCGGCAATCATCTGGGGAACGAAGGCGTCTCCTTTGGGGTAGGGTTGGGTGGCTGCTGTGTTCTGGCGGGACTCCTGGGGGACCTCTTTTTCTTCGATGCCCAGCAGGGGCTCTCCATTGGTGCGATCCAGAATGTAGACCCAGCCCGTTTTACCGGCCTGCGCCAATGCCTTTCGAGAAGTGCCCTCCAGTTCCAGATCGAACAGTACCACCGGGTTGGGCGCATCGTAGTCCCAGATATCGTGGTGCACCTGTTGAAAGTGCCAGCGGCGCTTGCCGGTTTTGGCTTCAAGGGCTACGATGGCCGCCGAGAAGAGGTTGTCGCCCGCTCGGACGGCTCCATTGAAATCGGGTCCCGGATTGCTGGTCGAAAAGTAGATCAGCCCCAGTTCCGGATCCACGGCGGGTGTATGCCAGACGGTCGCACCCCCGTGCTTCCAGGCATCGGAATCCGCAGGCCAGCTGTCGTGACCCCATTCGCCTGGACCCGGGATGGTGTAAAAGCGCCACAGTTGCTGGCCGGTGCCGGCATCGTAGGCGCTGACATGGCCCCGGACGCCCCGGTCGCCTCCCGCCGTGCCCGTGATAACCATGCCGTCGTAGTAAAGGGGAGCACTCGTGATGGTGTAGCCCTCTTGCCAACGGCCCACTTGGGTGGTCCAGACGGGCTTACCTGTGGTTTGATCCAGGGCCACCAGCTGGCCGTTCAATTGACCGACGTAGATCTTTCCATCCCCCATTCCCAGCCCCCGGCTGGTCCAACCACAGCAGACGGCATCGATTGACTGATCCAGATTCGCCCAATATTGCCAGAGGACCTTGCCTGTTTCGACGGCCACGGCCGAGACATCATCGGCTCCGGTCACAATGTAGATCACCCCTTCATGAATCAGGGGCTGGGCTTCACCGGAATACTTGATCTCCAGACCCGAGCCCAGATGCACCCTCCATACGCCCTTGAGATTGCCGACATTGTCGGGTGTGATCTGATTCAGGGGCGAGAAGCGCTGGTTGAACAGGGTGCCGCCGTTGGTGATCCAGCCGTCGGTTGGCTGAGCCAGCAGTTCCTCAGCCGAGAAGGCGGGCGCTGAAGTGATTTTCTCTGACTGGCCCAGGGCAGGGCCGGAGAAGAGGCTCACCAGTAATAAAAACACGCAGATAGCCGTGCCGGATAGAACAAGGTTGGTCCATTGTTTCAACATATGCCTCCCTGTCTTGGGTTCGATTGGAACATCATTCTACAATGTTTTGAAAGGCGTTACCTCAAAGTGTCACGAATCTGCTGGAGTTCCTCCGCCGCTCCCTCCGGTGGCTCGGTGGCGAGGCTCACCCCCACGGTGAGGAGAAATCCCACCAGGAAACCCGGGATCATTTCGTACAGGTCGTAAAACTGCTCCTTGAAAAAGAGCACCCACACCACCGTGCTCAGGAAACCTCCCACCATACCGGCCAGGGCGCCGGCCCGGGAGGTCCCGCCCCAGAACAGGGAGCATAAAATGACGGGAGTGAAGGCTGAGGCCAGCCCCGACCAGGCAAAGAGTACGAACCAGAAGATCATCCGAACCTCGCCGACCGCCAGGATCAGGGCTCCGGCTCCGATGACCACGGTCGTCAGTTTTCCGTAGAGGGAAAGGCGACGCTCCGAAAGATCGGGATGAAAGATCTTTTGAACCACGTCACGCACCACGGCCGAGGAGGCCAGAATCAGCAGGGAATCCACCGTGGACATGATGGCTGCCAGCACGATCACCAGAAAGATAGCCGTGAAGATGGCCGGAAACAGCTCCTGGCTCATCTGGGGAAGAATGGTCTCCGGATCCTCCAGGCCGGGAAAGAGCGATCGTCCCGCCATTCCCCCAAGCACGGCTCCGGTATCGAAGACGATGATGCAAATGACGGCCAACAGGCTCCCCTGGACGATCTCGTCCCGACCGCGAGCTGAGATAAAGCGAGTCAGGATCTGGGGGACTCCCAGGAAAGCGCATCCGATGGCCACAAAGCCCAGGGCGCTGAGGATGCCTTCCAGAGAAAGCCCGAATTCACCCATGGGTTGGAGCAGATGGGGGTCGATGGATTGAAGCTGCGACATCAGGGGCATCCATCCTCCGCAGGCCGCGATTCCCACGATGGGAAGGACCAGGAGCCCTGCGAACATTAAAACTCCCTGCAGAAGATCGCTGTAGGCCACGGCTTTGAACCCGCCTACCGTGGTGTAAAAAAGGATCACCACGGCGCCAATCAGTACCCCGGTCAGGTAGCTGGTTCCCAAAAAAGAGCTGAAGGCTTTGCCGGAGGCGGTAAGCTGGGCGGCCGTGTAGGTGGTCACCATACTGAAGATGATCACCACGCTGACCAGCCGGATCCAATGCCGAGTATCCCGAAATCGTTCCTCCAAATAGTCAGGAACGGTGATGGAATGGTAACGGTCCGTGTATTCCTTGAAGGGGAGGGCCACCAGCGTCCAGCTCAGGGCCACCCCCAGAACTTCTCCCAGAACGATCCACAAGGCATGGATCCCCACCAGGTAGCCCATTCCCGTGAGCCCCAGAAGCAGCCAGGCGCTTTCTCCGGTGGTGTTGGAACTGAAGGCAATCACCCATCCAGGAAGTTTCTTGTCGGCCACGTAGTACCCGGCGATGGTGGTGGAATCGCGTCTTCCCCAAAGGCCGATGGCCAGAAGGATCACGAGATAGAAAACCAGGACGACAATAATCGTCATTTTCTGTGTCTGAAGTAAAAGACGAGTTCCACAGCCAGGCCCAGGCCCACTGCCACCACCAGTAGTATCCAGGATGTCCAGGGGAGTCCGGCAATCATGGAAGAAGAATACAGAAGAAAGGAGCCTGGAGCCAGGAGAAGCGCGTCGCTAATGCTCCGCGTGGAGAAAAAGAAAAAACGAAAAAACGAAACGTCAGGGGTCAGCGGTCATGCTGAATCGACGACCCGGCAGGCCCTGCCAATTCGTTCTAACCCCTCCACCACTTCCTGTTCGGTGATCAGCATGGAGGGGCCCAGGCGGATGACGTGGCCCTCGAGTCCACCCAATCCCAGCAAAACACCCTCTTTCTTGGCGGCTTCCAAAAGCGCCTGAGCTTTACAGGGACTGGCTTTCTTGGTCACGGGATCCTTCACCAGTTCCAAAGCCTGCATCAGTCCCATCCCGCGTACCTCTCCGATCCAGGCATACCGATCGCCCAATTCCTCCAGGCCCTTGCGGAGCTGGGCCCCCCGAACATTCGAGCGCTTCGGGGTGTCTTCTCGGGCCATCACTTCCAGAGTGGCTGAGGCGGCGGCCATGGAAACGGGATTGCCCCCGAAGGTGGAGATGGTTTTGGCGGTCCAGGCCTGTGCGATCTCGGGCCGAGTGATGGTGGCCCCCACCGGAAACCCATTGGCGATTCCCTTGGCCATGACCATGATGTCGGGCTCCACCTCCCAGTGCTCGATCCCGAACCACTTCTCACTCGTTCGGCCAAACCCGGTCTGGACCTCATCGCAGATGAACAGGCCCCCATAGTGATGGATGATTTCCGCTGCCCGCTGAAAATATCCCGGCGGGGGAACGATATAGCCTCCCACCCCCTGAATGGTCTCGGCAAAGAATGCCGCCGGCTTTCCGTTGGTGGTGGTGGCGATCACTTCTTCCAGATCCCGAGCCAGAGCGTCCAGACAACCCTCGTCACAGGGGCTGCCGAAAGGACATCGGTAGGGGTAGGGCGACATGACGTGTTTGATTCCCGGAATGGAAGTGGCCAGGGGCCGCCAGGGAGCATGGGCGGTCATGTTGGTAGTCAAGAAACTGCGGCCTGAATAGGCGTGGCGAAGGGCGATGATTTCGCTGCGACCCGTCGAGAGGCAGGCCAGCATGATGGCGGTTTCCACGGCCTCGGTTCCGCTGTTGGTAAAGAAAGACTGAGTCAGATCACCGGGAGCGAGATCGGCCAGAGCCTCGGCCACCTGGACCTGGTTCTCAGTCAGGTAGAGGGTGGAGGTATGTCCCAGGACGCCCACCTGCTGGCGGACCCGTTCCACCACCTCCGGATGGCAGTGTCCCACCGAGGTGGTCAGGATTCCACTGAACAGATCCAGGAACTTACGTCCCTCGGCATCTTCCACCACGGCACCCTCTCCCCGTACCAGAACCAGCGGATCCTGATAGTAGGGCGGGGCACAGGGAAAAAGAAATTGCCGGTGGCGGTCTCGGACTTCTCCGGCTTTGCTCAATGTGGTGGACGTTTTGGCTTCCGACATGTTTTCGCTTCTTGCCCGCTTTCGGGGTTTGGGACCATAATCCCTGCATCGGTGAGACATAAACCCCGGTGTGTCACGACGTGCTCCTCATTATACAAGAGAAGGAGAAGGGTCATGAAAAGAACGTTTCAGTTTATTGCACTGTTTTTTGTTTTGGCAGGATCCGCCTCTGGGGTCGTCTTGGCTCAGGATGCCGGAGAACAGGTGGGTGTCAGCCCCTGGGGGGCCGAGGTTGGAAAAAAAACAGGCGCTGAGACAATCCCCCCGGTGGTGGCCCTGGGTGTGCTCATCGACGTGGCCGTTGCCAAGGGTCTGGATGTTTTGCCGGACGCCTACAGAATCACCGCCCGCGATCTGGAAGAGGCGTTGGAGGGACAGAAGACCCAGCTGCATGGGGGAGAGGTGGTCCTGATCCGAACCGGCCGGATGGGGTATTACTACGATGCTGAGAAGTACATGAACAATTCTCCCGGATTGGTGCTGGGCGCAGCCAAATGGCTGGTGGCAGAGAAGGGAGCCATGATGCTGGGTGCCGACAACCTGAGTTTTGGAATCCGTCCCTCGAACATACCCGATAATTGGATTCCCGTTCATACCTACTTGCTGGCGGAGAAGGGGATGGTGTTTTTAGAGGTGGTGAATCTGGAAGGGTTGGCCCGGGACAAGGTCTATGAGTTCGCCTTCATCGGGGGGTCGTTGAAGTTCCGAGGCGCCAGCGCCGCCCCCATGAGACCTCTGGCGATTCCGATTGAGTAAGGAAGTGTAGGGGCGCACGGTCGTGCGCCCGTCGGTCAGCCGGTCAGCCCCTTCTTAATCACCACCAGGGTCTGATCGTCGGCCGGATCCCGGCCGGCGCGAAAACTTGCCACATCCTCCATGATCAGGTCAAAGAGAGCTCGGGCCCCCAGTTGGCGGTTCTCCTGGGTGATATCGACCAGCCGTTGGAAGCCGTACTCTTGTTCTTCCAGGTTGGTGCTCTCCACGATTCCGTCGGTATAGCAGACCAGAATGTCGCCCTGATCCAGGTGTATCTCACCCACCTCGTAAGGAAGAGGGAAGTCCCTGAAGGCTCCCAGCACGACTCCTCCTACATCCAGCTCGAGAACCCGGTCCTTTTTCACTACAAAAGGGTTGAGGTGGCCGGCATTGACATAGCGAAGAACTCCTCGTTTTTGAAGTTCGCCATAGAAGGCGGAGATGAACTGG
>JAYZBY010000033.1:0-9844 GCA_036338555.1 Acidobacteriota bacterium
TTCTCAAAGTTTAACTGACTGGACTCACTGTCTGGTTGTCAAAGATCACCGCGAAATAGGTTCCTCACCTGCTTCGCCAAGGCCCGTATCATACGCCATCCCTCCCTTCTCTGCAAGGGGAGACCGGAGGACTTGCACACCAGGGGTCCGCTATCGAAGCAGGGTTTGAGGCTTGGTGAAGGCTTCTTCCAGGTACTTCTGGGCTTCGGCCTGGGCTCCGTTGTAATCGTTCCGGGTGTTGATCGCCTTTTGGTACTCCGCCATGGCACGCTGACGTTGGCCTAAAATGTCGTAGATTTTTCCCAAAAAGATATGCGTCCAGGTCTCAACCCATTCCGGTTTGAGATCTCCATTTAAAGTGTCTCGGAAGCTGTTGGCGGCCGTGGACAGGTTTTGCTGCTCGAAAAAGACCTCACCCAAGCGAAAATGGGCCAGGGAACTCCTGGGATTGAGTTGTTTGGCTTTTTCATATTCGCGAATCGCGGTGACGAACTCGGCGGTGGCCTGATACTCCTCTCCCAGGGCTAAGTGAACGGCCACTCGCATTTCTTCGGAATCGCGCAGGATTTTCCCATGGGGATCAAGGCGCATCCTCAAGGGCATGGTCGCCGTTTCAAAGGTGAAAGAACTGTTCTTGCCACGCACATTCAGCTGCTTCTCCTCTGGCTGCCCCTTGGTCTCAATCAACACATCCATCGGCATTCGAAACAGTTCAAGGTCCTGCTGAATCTGTCCTCGGATCTTGTAGTTTCCGTCTCGCAGCTTGTAGATGGTGTATTCGATTCGAAACTCGGGGATGCCCACTGAATCGACCCATTGCACAAAGAACCAGCCGTAGTCCTCTCCGGTTCTTTCCTGCATGAAATCAATCAACTCCTCGGTGGTGGCAACCTGATGTGCCTTGCGACGGTACCATTCCCCCAATTCACTGTTGAGCTTCTCTCTGCCCACCAACTGGGAAAGCATGTACAAAATCCATGCCCCCTTGCTGCCGACAATCGATTCGTACTGGGCCGATCCCAACTCCAGGCCCAGGCCCCGGCTGATCGGCGCCTGCCCCTCGTACTTCAGCGCGGAGATTGCCTCTCGTGCCAATCCGACGGAAAACTCCTCAGGGTCCTCAACCTCCAGGTAGCGAAGTGCGGCATAGGTCGCGAACCCATCCTGCAACCAGGCGTCCGCGGACCGCTCAAACCGAAGCGAATACCCCCACCACTGGCGCGCCAGGCGCTTGGCCAATTCCATCACCGGAAGGGAAGGACTTTCCAGAAGGGCGGATTCGAGCAAGACCATCCCTCCACATCCGGTCGAGGAAAGCTTGAAGTCAGCAACCTGAACGATATTCATGGCCTCCCGGGGAAAGGCACCGAACTCACTTTCAAAGAAGCTGAGAATCTTGTTAATCTGATCCGCCAGGGGTTTTAGATCACGATCAAAGTCTTCCGTTACGAAAAACGTGAGGGGGACAACAGTGTCGTCGAAGGTTTGCCGGAAGAACCGCGCCACCACCACCGGGATCTGGGTGACCGGTTCCCTGCTTTGCCAGGTAAACACCTCACTGATTCCGACCGTATCAATCGATTCCAGTGTGCCGGGCCCTACCACCGTAAAACCTAGGGGCACCGTGATCTCGACGTTCACCTGTGCGGAGTCCAAAGGAAGAGCGTAGGAGGGAAACCAGTTCCCCTCGCTCAACAGCAGCGCACCTTCGGGGCCGATGACGGCAGGCTCCGTCTGCGGGGTATCCAGAAAGGCGTATTGCTCCGTTTCCAGATTTCCTTCCCATCGAAAGATCAGGGTGTACTCGGTTTGGGCACGAAAAGGCTCGTTCCCGCGAACCCTCAGGCTGTCGCCTTGAAAATCACCGTAATCCAGCGAGTACAGGTTATCTTCCTCGTCAAAGACCTCCAGCAGAGTCATCCGAGAGTTCAGCTCAAAGGGAAGGCTGAGATTATCCTCCAGGGCGATAAATTGAATCTTGACTTCACCTTCCAGGAAGCTCCGGTCCGGAACAACCTCAGCCTTGATCTGGTAATGTTGGACGTCCAGGGCGATCCCACCGGTTCGCCCCTGCTGAGCCCATAACGAAGGGACGACCATGAGTAAAGAAAAAATGACACAGCGTATATTCATGGCTCTGATCCTCTCAAGAAAGTAGCCGGCCCACCTGCTTGGCACTCTCCTGATAAGCATTTTGCTCTCCCAACTTCCGCGATGCTAGTTCTAAATGGGTTCGTACCTGCTCTCTTCGGCTTGGGTCCTGCAGAAGCTCGAGCAGATAGGATCCAATGTTGGCTCCCGTGGCCTGGTCCTGAACGAATTCAGGGACGATCCTCTCCCCGGCAATGAGATTGGCCAGGCAATAGGTATCGACCTGGACCAGCGGTCGCGCCAGAT
Organism: Acidobacteriota bacterium; assembly: GCA_036338555.1. Taxonomy (GTDB): domain Bacteria; phylum Acidobacteriota; class UBA6911; order RPQK01; family JADFOI01; genus JAPYTY01. The sequence goes on from JAYZBY010000033.1 coordinate 2,398, forward strand.
ACCAACTGGGACGGGAAATTCGATAAACCATGGCAAAAGGGACGTGTAGAACGGTTGCCTCCAAAGTTGAAGTACCGCTCTTAACGATAGCACACCGTGCCTGGGAGAGCATGCGAGGAGCTTCGTCCTCCTGAATCTCCAGGTCAAGCGCCGGGTTGCCCCGTTTCTGCCAGGCCTGGTAAACGGACTCTAGTTGAGAGACTGGAATGGACGGAGCTTTGCTCACTTCAAATCGAACCGGATGATGCCGAGCCACCCAGGCCGCCGCATCCAGCTGAACGGGAAAGATATTTTCCACTTCTTTTCGGCGGCTCCCCGGCAAAAGGGCGACCATCGAGGCCTGGGAACTCCCCGGGTCTGGACTGGTTCCGTTGTGGGGTTCTCTCAGCAACTCTCTCAGGCAAATAGAAGGGTTCCCCACGTAATGTGCGTCAATCCCTCTTTGGCGATAGTAATCCTGCTCGAAAGGAAAAATCACCAGCATCAAGTCCACCCACCGTTGGATCTGCTTGATGCGCCCGGGACGCCAGGCCCATATCTGGGGCCCGATGAAGTAGCAAACCGGCACCTCCATCTTCTTGAGACGACGGGCCAGCTTCAGGTTGAACTCCGGAAAATCCACCAGGATGGCCAGCTTCGGTCGACGCCGGCCCACCTCCGAGAGAATCCGGCGGTACGCCCTCCAGTAGACTCCCATCTGTGAGAGAGCCTCCCAGGGTCCTACGGCAGCCAGTTGAGAGACGTCCTCCAGCAAATCGACCCCGGCAGCCGCCATTTGCGGGCCGCCGCTGCCAAACCACTGGACCTCCCACTCCGGGTTCTGATGCTCGATCTGCCCGATCAGCCCGGCCGCGTGCTGTTCCCCCGAGGTCTCCCCCGTGACGACCAGAACCGGAAAACTTCGAGAAGCCAAACTAGATTCTCCCTGTGATCCAGCCCCCACCCAGAACACGCTCCCCCTGGTAAAAGACAGCCGCCTGCCCGGGGGTCACCGACATTTGAGGAGCATCAAACAGGACCCTGGCCTGCCACCCGGAGCCGTTGCTCCTGTTGAGCGTGATGGTGGCCGGAGCCTCCTGGTGCCGGGATCGAATCCGGACACGAGCCTTGACCGGATCCTCGGGAACCGAGCCGGAAACCCAGTTGACTCGATCCGCCGTCAACCCCTGGCTGTAGAGATCTTCCCGGTAACCCACGGTGACGGTATTTTGCTGGACGTTGAGTCTCAGCACATAAAGGGGTCGAGAATGGGCAATCCCCAGGCCTCGCCGCTGTCCCACTGTAAACTTGTAAACGCCGGTATGGGTTCCCATCGGGGCGCCATCCTTAAAAAGAATGGGCCCTGGCTGGGCCGATCTTGTCAAAATGGGAAGCAGGTTTTTATTGACCTCTCCGGCATGCCGTTCAATAAAACGTCCATAATTTCCGTCGGGAACGAAACAGATCTCCTGGCTCTCCTCCTTCTCTGCGGTACCGAGTCCGGATGAACTGGCTATTTCTCGAACTTTTGACTTTTCATATCCCCCCACCGGAAACTGAATCGAGGCCAGCTGCTCCTGGGTGAGCTCAAAAAGATAGTAGGACTGGTCCTTACTCGGGTGTCGGCTTTTCATCAGGACATAGTCCTGACCGGGTTGACGGCTGACCCGGGCATAGTGCCCGGTGGCCACCTGATCAATGCCGATCTTGCGGGCAAAGACCAACAGCTGGTCGAATTTCAGGAAGGTGTTGCAGCGAGTACAGGGGATGGGAGTCTTCCCTTCTAAATAATCGGTGATAAACGGCTCAATGACGGTTCGTTCGAACTGCTCCTGCAAATTGATCACGTAGTAGGGAAATCCCAGCTTCTCGGCCACCCGCCGGGCGTCATAGACATCATCCAGGGAGCAGCACCGGCCAAACTGAGGCTTGCCGTCTTTTTGAGGGTTACGACGATAGTCCCACAGCTGCATGGTACAACCCACCACGTCATAGCCCTGATCCTTCAGGATCACGGCCGCAGTGGAACTGTCCACTCCACCACTCATTGCCAGCAAGACTCGTCTCATGTATTTCCAACCATTTGTGAATACGTCAGGGATACACCATTGGTTTCACCAATCCCCTGTAGTCGAGTTTATCTTCTTACCATGGATTGTGAAACCGGAAGGGTGGTGATTGGGCGCCTGAGGAGTCTCCCGAAGAAAATCCGAAATCCGAAGTCCCAAATTCGAAACAGATTCCAATTAGGCTTTCGGCATTAGGATTTCAAATTTCTGACACAGCGTGTCGTTGTGATGTGGGCGAACCGGAATCGGCGCACTGAGGCGCCTCCCACCTTCCAGACTCTTCAGTCTACCTTCTGTCTTCTGTCTTCCTTCCCATCACCTTCGCCCCCAACCTCCTCCTCCGGGGGTTTCGATGCGAACAATTTCTCCTGGTGAGAGAGAAACCGAAAACTTCCCCGGAAGTTTCTTGCGTCGTCCCTTGATAATCACGAAGTTGCTCCCCATCTTCCCAGGGGTTCCGCTGGCCAGCCCGTAGGGAGGGCAGCGACGGCGGTCCGACAATACCGTGACCTGGCATTCCGTCAGCATTTCCAGGCTCCTCACGATGCCATCCCCCCCACGAAATTTTCCCTGGCCTCCCGATCTTCTGCGCAGCCGATATTCTCTGACTCGAACCGGCAAACACGATTCAAGGGCTTCAATCGGCGTGTTCATGGTATTGCTCATGTGAGTGTGAATCCCGCTGTCGCCATTGGCCTGAGGACTGGCTCCCATCCCGCCTCCGGTGGTCTCATAGTAGGAAAAAGCCTGACCCGTGGTCGGATCGGTTCCGCCCAGCGTCAGATTGTTCATGGTGCCGCTGCTTGCTGCAGGAATCTTCTCAGGCAGGGCCGAATGGAGAGCCTTGAGCAGAACATCCACGATGCGTTGTGAGGTCTCCACGTTCCCTCCGGCCGTGGCAGCCGGATAAACCGCATCCACCACACTTCGAACGGGAGTGACCACCCGGACGGGGCGCATCACCCCGGCGCTTGTAGGAGCCTCATCGGACAGGAGACATCGAAGCACATAGTAAACAGCCGAGAGAGTGATGGCTTTCACCGCATTGACACAGCCGGGCACCTGCTGATGCGACCCCTCAAAATCGATTCTCATCTGGTCGCCGCGAACTTCGATACACACCCTTATGTCGATGGTTCTTGCCTTGGAGGATTCCTCCTCGGTTCCATCGTCATCCAGCACATCTTCAGCCCGATAGCTTCCATCCGGAATTTCGGAGATCAACTGCTTGGTGACCCTTTCACCATAGCTCTGGAGGGCGTTCATGTAAGTTTCGACCTCGGGTCTCCCATTTCTCTCCACAAGACCCAACACCCTTTTCTCACCCACCTTCAACGAACCCACCTGAGCGGCCAGGTCCCCCTCTCGCTCGATGGGAGTTCGCACGTTGTAAAGGATGAATCGCAGCAAATCCTGGTTCAATTTCCCCCTCTCGTACAGCTTCAGGGGAGGCATTCGGACTCCTTCCTGAAAGATGCTGCGGCTCAAGGGCATCGAACCCGGAGTTATTCCGCCTACATCCGAGTGGTGAGCCCGGCAGGCCACAAAAGACACCGGTCTGCTCACATCTGAAGGCTCATAAACGGGAGCCACCATGGTGATATCAGGAAGGTGGGTCCCTCCGGAAAAAGGATCATTCAGGATGACGATATCGCCCGGGTACAAAGGATAAGCCTCGATGACGGCCCGAACCGAAAGCGGCATCGATCCCAGATGGACGGGCATGTGATCCCCCATGGCGACCACTTCACCCTGACCGTCAAACAAGGCACACGAATAATCCCTTCGCTCCTTGATATTGGGAGAGAACGCCGTTCGACGCAAAACCGTGCCCATCTCCTGGTCCACCGAGGTGAAGAGATTCCGGTAAAGTTCAACTTTGATGGGGTGATAAGAGTCTGACATAATTCGCGGTCCTTTTTTTTTTCATTTCCGAATCATTCATCATTCGGGTTCGCCTGGATCGAGTCGCTGCCCCGGTTAGAATAGCACACGTGACGGCGGACTCTCCGGCTGAACGTGATATAATTCTCTCGCGTTCTTTGCATGAAAAGCCTGCTGGTTGTTCTGGAATCCATCAAGTTTGAGCATACGGTCTTTGCACTCCCTTTTGCTTTTTTAGGTGCTTTTCTGGCTGCGCGCGGTTTTCCAGGATGGGAGACTAGCTTTTGGATCATGGCGGCCATGGTGGGAGCCCGAAGCGCCGCCATGTCGTTTAACCGACTGGTGGACCGGGAAGATGACCGCCTCAATCCGCGAACCCGGAATCGGGCGTTGCCTCAGGGAATGCTCAGCACCCGGTTCGTGGCTCTTTTCATCCTGGCAAGCTCCCTGCTGTTCCTGGCTTCGGCCTGGATGCTCAATGATCTGGCCTTTCAGCTGTCGCCCCTCGCCCTGGCCATCATCCTGGCCTATAGTTACACCAAGAGATTTACCGCCTTTTCCCACCTCATCCTGGGCCTGGCCCTGGCCATTGCCCCGGTCGGAGGTTGGATCGCCGTGCGCGGTGAAATGGACCTGGCCCCTTTCTATGTGGCGGCGGCGGTACTCTTCTGGGTAGGAGGGTTTGACATCATCTACGCCTGTCAGGACTGCGAGTTTGACCGAAAAATGGGCCGATTTTCGCTTCCCAGCAAATGGGGCATCAAAACGGCACTTCGGCTGTCCGCCTTGTGTCATGTGATGATGATGGCCTGCCTCATGGCGTCTTTTTTCTACTTCCAGCTCTCCCTGTTCAGTTGGGTCGGTCTGGCTCTGGTGGCGGTTGGATTGATCTACGAGCACTCTTTGGTCAACCCCGACGATCTGAGCCGGCTCAATGCCGCATTTTTTACACTCAACGGAATCATCAGTCTGGTCCTGTTCACCTTCGTCAGCCTCGATCTATGGCTTTTCGCGGCCTGAGACCGCTTCTATCCTAGCCCGGAGTATGCATAGGTTCTCGTCACGAAGCGCCGCAAGCGCCGGGCTGACAAGGGCGCGCGACCGAGGCCCCCGCAAGCGTACTGGAGGGTACGCTGAGGAGGCCGACGGAGTGCAACACAGTCAGGACGAATGATGGCGGCACTGCAGTAGAGAATTTATGCTTACTCTGGGCTACTATTTAGAGTATTGTCGCTCGATGCCCTGGTGACGAGACGGAATCCAGGTGTCCCAGGTCATTTGGTACACTGGAACTATCCGCATGGGAGGTGGAGGAAACTGGGTTCTGCTCCCTCAATCACTGGAGCTGATCTGGACCCGGAAGCATAAAGTAGTATAATGAAAGGGTAATTTTCTCGTATTTTTTCTAATTCGATCATTATAATATTTAGTAAGACATAAGGATTTTCGATTCTGAGTCGAAGTGGGCCGAGCTTTGAACTCAGTGCGGAAGGAATAACCCATGCCAACTTTCCAATTCAAGGGTCGTCGATACGATACGGGCCAAGTGATCGGGGGTGTCCGTTCCGCTCAAAGCAGCCAGAGTCTTGCCGCGGCACTGCGTACCGAAAAGGTGATGCCGATTAGCATCAGTGAGAAAAAGGGCGCTGGAAAGGCCAAAAAGGGATCTGTCCCAGCCACCGATTTAGCCATCTTTACCAAGCAGTTTTCAGTCATGTTGGAAGCCGGATTGCCGCTGGTACAAGCGATGGGGATTTTGGCCGACCAGCAGGAAAATGCCTTCTTTAGAACCTCTCTGGATGAGATTCGGGAAGATGTGGAAGCCGGCTCGACCCTGGCCGAGTCGATGCGCAAGCATCCCAAAGTTTTCGATACCCTCTACGTCAACATGATCGAAGCCGGCGAGGCGGGTGGAATCCTGGATGTGATCTTGCAGCGCCTGTCCGTTTTCGTTGAGAAACTGGTCAAACTGAAACGCTCTCTGATTTCCGCCTCCGTCTACCCGGGCATCGTGATCACCGTAGCGGTCGGCATCGTCGTCTGCATTATGATCTTCGTGATCCCGACTTTTGCCGAGATGTTCGCGAACATGAATGCCACCCTCCCGTTGCCGACCCGTCTAGTAATGGGATTGAGTGACATGATGGCGGCTTACATCATCTACGTTGTCATCGCCTTGGCTGCACTGGTCACTGCAGCTCAGCGCTACTACATGACCGATTCGGGACGTTTGACGATTGACGGGATAATACTGAAAATTCCGATCTTCGGAGCTGTGATCAAGAAGATCATCATCGCCCGATTCTCCCAAACCCTGGGGACACTTCTTTCAAGCGGTATTGCGATCCTCGACGCCATGGACATTACCGCTCGGACGGCAGGCAATAAGGTGGTTGAAAACGTACTGCTGGAAGCTCGCCGGATGGTTCAGGAAGGGAAGACTTTGGCTGAACCGATTAAAAAGGCCGATATTTTCCCTCCCATGGTCGTTCAGATGATAAGCGTGGGCGAACAGACGGGTGAACTGGATCAGATGCTTCAAAAAATGGCCGAATTCTATGAAGAGGAAGCCGATACGGCCATTGCCGATTTTTTAACACTCATCGAACCCGTGATGATCGTCTTTCTCGGAGGGATTATCGGTGGAATCGTCATCTCGATGTACTTACCGATTTTTAGCCTGATCGGGAAACTGTCTGGTGGATGATTTCAAAAACAACCTCCTAGTTCTGATCATCATCAGGCTGGTCCTGGTGAGTTTGGTACTTGGATTTGCGATTCTTACTCTATTGCTTTATCCTATAGAAGAAAGGAGTATAAATTAAATGACACACCAAAAAGGTTTTTCGTTGATTGAGTTGCTGATCGTTGTCGCGATCATCGGCATCATCGCTGCGATCGCGGTTCCGAACCTCTTACAGTCCAAAGCAGCAGCCAATGAAGCTTCGGCCATCAGTTCCCTTCGCCACCTCGTCACCTCGGAGATCACCTACTCGGCGACCACGGGGTCCGGTAGCTATGCTACGGCTCTTACGGACCTGTCAGCTGCGGAGTTGATCGATAGTGTTCTGGGTGCGGGAACCAAGGACGGTTACGCCTTCGTCGTTGCTGGAACTGCCAATACTTTTACCATCACTGCCAATCCGACGGACCAAACCATAACCGGCAATCGTTATTTCTTCGCAGACCAGTCGGGCGTGATTCGCACGAGTACCTTGCAACAGGCCGCTGTCGGCGATGATCCACTGTAAAAATCGCGTTTCAAGATTTTGAAATAAAAAGGGGTGCCCTGATCAGGGCACCCCTTTTTGCTTCTTTCTTAGCCCGCATTTCTCACACCTTCTCGCCTACTCCGTCTCTCCTTCGGAGCGATGCCGGAGAGGTGGGTGTAGGGGCGCACTCAGTGCGCCCTTATAGAAGCCATTGATGAAGATTGTCTTATGGGTGAACCGGAATCGGCGCACTGAGGCGCCTCCCACTTTCCGGAACCGTGGAACGTGGAACGTGCTGGTCGA
>JAYZBY010000034.1:0-9341 GCA_036338555.1 Acidobacteriota bacterium
ACGAGTATCCTACACTAAAGAAAAACTTCTTTTTTTCCTCCTGGAGAGGGAACCTGATGCCGTTGACTATTATACTAGAATCCAGGATCAGGGGATTATAAGCAAAAATCAAACGGAAGGGTACGTTGACACCCGGCATCAGAAACTGCACTTCTGCTCCGGTCGAGGCTCGCCAGACATTGTTGGTACTCTCTTCCAGGTCAACTTGAGTTGTCGGCCCAAAAATAAGCAGGTTGTCTTTCCGAAGTATTGTTGAGGTTCCGAAGTCAAGAAAACCGATTACCTGCAAGGGACCGATGATCGGCATGCGGTACTCCGCGGTGAGGATAGCGCTGGTATCACCTCCGACAGGAATGAAGCTTTCGGAAATGGAGGGTAATCCGGTGAGAGGATCAATAATGGGTCTCCCATTGCTGTCCAATTGAGGACTCCGGGTGAGAGCCCAAGGAGAGATGGAGCGGGTTTCAAAACCGCGAATCGTCAACTCGTCTCCCAGGAAGATTCTTTCAAAGAACGGTATCTGCATGGGACCACCGTTGGAGAGCTTGCCAAAAGGCACAATGTGATTCAACCGGACTCGAAAGGCCAGCGTGTTGCGGCCTCCACTAAAGACTCGTTCAGGCATGAAGGTCTGAAACTCCACATAGGGTCTTAGAATATTGAAGGTCCCTCCCAAGGGTCCCCCGGCAATCGGCATCTGAACACTGAACTGACTCCCCTGGGTGGCATTCCAGAACTGGTCCTTGGTGTTGTACACAAAACTTGGGGTGATTTCGCTGCGGATAATCCCGCTCTTTGCGTCGTCCGGACTTCCGCCGGGGGTGAAACCAACCAACTGGTTCACGGCAAAATCTTCGAACACCTCATCCACATCACTGATGCGGATGGTTTGCAGGGAATAACTCATGCCGATCTTGCCGAATCGCCATATGGGATAAGAAGTGCTCAGAGTGATTCCGGTGGTGCCCCGACTAAATAGTTCAATATTGTCACTCTCAGCAACCAATCCGAAAAAGGCGGTAAAGGTATCGAACCTCTCGCGGGTACTGAAAACTGAGGCTCCCAGACTCCAACGGGTATCCATGAAGTAGGGTTCACTGAATTGGAACATAAACTGCGAGGTGCGGGTACCGGCCGTAACCTGAACATCGATCCGCTGGCCCATCCCTCTGAAGTTATTGGATGAATAGTTAATTCCGAAGAAACTGCCACTGAGACCGCTGACCCCTCCGCTCAAACCAATGGACTGCTGGCTCTTCTCGTCGACGCTTACCACGATGTCGACTTCCCCCTCGCTGGGCTTCTTGATCACCTCATAGTCCTTCTCTTCGATCGGTTCAAAGAACCCCAATTGGTTGAGGCGCAATATGGAAAAATCCAGCAAGGTTCCGTTGAAAAGCTGCTGTTCTTCGAGAAAGAATTCGCGTCGCATCACTTTGTCGCGGGTCTTGGTGTTTCCGGCGAAGTCGATTCGGTTGACGATGTATTGCTTCCCTTCATCAATGATGATCTTCACGTCCACCGTCCTGGATTCCACATCAGGATTCATGTTCGGAATCACCGTCATATCCAAATATCCATTGGTGGAATAGAGCTTCTTTAGCTCCTCATTGGATTCCTTCAAGGCAACGTAGTTGATGACCTCACCGGGAATAATGTTATAGCCGGTTTTCACCAACTCCGGGTCAAAGGTGTCAATCCCTTCAATTTCAAAGCTTCCCCAACGAAATTGTTCGCCTTCCTCAATGGGAATCGTGAGGTAGTACTGTTGTTTTGTTTTTCGAAAGAACAGCAGCCATCCCCTCGGAGCTTCCACGATCTGCACGCTCGGCTCGCCGGCTTTGGCATAGAGGTAGCCAACTTCCCGGTATCGTTCCAGAAGATTCAAATTGAGATCATATTCCAGCTTATCCTTGATGAATTTGTCCTGACCCTTGAAAAGACTGATCAGACCCCGCTCCTTGGTCAACTCCAGTGCACCGCGCAGTTCACCCTCGGAAAAGACCGTATTGCCCTCGAAACCGATATCTCCGATACGAACCTTGGGTCCCTCGTCGATGGTGAAGATGATCTTTCTCGAAGTAGCCGTAATGGTTTCGATTTCGACCTCTACCCGCCCCAGGGGCCGGCCATTCTGATCAAGGAGCGCCTTGATGGCACGGCGAGCCTGGGGGAGCTTGGCCGGATCCAGAGGATTATCCAGGGAAAGCCCCACCCGCATATCCCGAAATCTTTCCAACACGTCTGACTCTTTGAACGAGGTCATCCCTTCGTACTCGATGGACCGGATCAGCGGGCGCTCTACTACTTCAAAGATAACGATGACTCCGGTTTCACCCTGCGTTCGCCTCAGCTTGAGATCTTCGAAAAAGCTGGTGTCAAGCAGGGTACGGAAATCGGAAAAAACCAGACTTTCATCGTACAACCCTTCCTCTCGACTCTGAATGTAGTAGCGGATTGTGCTTTCCGGGATTCGGCGGTTGCCAACAATCCGGATCTCCTCGATGGGTGCCTCCTGAATAGCCGGTAGTGTCTGAACTGCCTGACCGAAAAGTTGGGAGGAAAGAGTATCCGATGCCAAGGGGCCTACCAGAAGGCACAGCAGTGCAGTCGCGGTTAATCGGCACCTTCTGAGTAGTGCTATTATCATGAAGGTCTAATTTTATCGAGCAATCCGGGTGGAGAGCAACCGCGGATGTTCACAAATATGACAAATAGAGATCGTCGCTTTACCCCTAGCTCGTGCGTTCGTGTATTTGTGCCGTCGGCCGGAATCGGAGCACTGAAGCGCCTCCCACACTTCGAAAATGTGAAATGTGGAACCTGGAACGTGGAACGTGCCGGTCCCAGACCGCGGCGCTACGCCAAGCCGTAAGACAGGGGCACCCCTTCGCTGCGGGACCCTTTGGGCCGATAGTAGAGCGCATCGCCCTTGAGATAGACGGCGAGTGTCTGCTTTTCCTTGAGTTTTCCCTGAATCATCAGTTCAGCCACCGAGTCCTCGATGTAGCGCTGAATGGCCCTTCGCAAGGGTCGGGCTCCATAGGCACGATTGTGGCAGGTCTTCTGGATGATCCATTCCTTGGCATCCTCCTCCAGTTGAATCGTGATCTCTTTGAAGGCCATATTTTCGTTCACCTGCCTGAGCAGTAGATCCACAATCTTGCTCAGATCCTCCTCAGTGAGTGACTCAAAGAGGATGATTTCATCGAGACGATTCAAGAATTCCGGGTTAAACAGCTTCTTAACCTCTCCCAGAATCAAAGACTCCGCCCCCTTCAGTCCCGGCTCCTTCGCAGCCGAGAAACCAACCTGCGATTGGTCCACCAGGTATCGAGCACCGATGTTGGAGGTCATGATGATTATTGCATTCTTGAAATCAATGGCAATCCCATGGGAATCCGTCAGCTGCCCGTCTTCGAATACTTGAAGCAGGATATTGAATATGTCGAAGTGAGCTTTTTCAATCTCGTCCAACAGCAGAACGGCGTAAGGATTTCGTTTCAACTTTTCGGTCAGCTGTCCTCCCTCCTCGTGCCCCACATAACCGGGAGGAGAACCAATCAGCTTCGAGACCGAATGCTTTTCCATGTATTCGGACATATCGAATCGAATCAGGGCTTTATCACTACCAAAGAGGGTCTCTCCCAGCGCTTTGGCCAGTTCGGTCTTGCCTACGCCCGTAGGCCCCAAAAACAAAAATGACCCGACCGGCCGGTCCGGGCTTTTCATCCCCGCTCGACTACGGCGAATGGCTCGGGAAAGAGCTGAAATGGCACGATCCTGACTCACAACTCTGTTGTGAAGCTCTTCTTCCAAGCGAAGGAGCTTGGCCATCTCTTCTTCCTGCAGGGAGTGGACAGGAATTCCGGTCCAGCGTGAGACCACATGTTCCACCTGCTCTTTCTTGACCTGGGGGGGCGCGCTATTTCTGATCTCCCACCGCTCCTTGATGACCTGTAAATTCTCCCGCTCTTCCAGTTCCTGATCCTTCAACTTGGCCGCTCGATCAAACTGCTTGTCGGAAATCGCGTCGTCCATCTGTCGAACGATCACCTTCAATTTTCTCTGGAGATTGCTGACGCCTTCGGGCAGCACGGTATTGGCGAGTTTCACCCGGGCTCCGGCCTCATCCAGCACATCAATGGCTTTATCCGGGAGATATCGGTCGGTGATATAACGACTGGATTGATACACAGCACAATGGATGGCCTCATCGGTGTACTCCACCTGGTGAAAGGATTCGTAGCGATTCTTGATCCCCATGATAATTTCGAGAGTTTCATCTTCGCTGGGAGGCGACACCTTGATCGCCTGAAAACGGCGGGCCAGGGCACGATCCTTTTCGATGGAACGCCGATACTCATAGGGTGTCGTCGCCCCAACACACTGAATTTCCCCTCGAGACAGGGCAGGTTTCAGGATATTGGCCGCATCAAGAGAACCCTCTGCAGACCCGGCGCCGACCAGGGTATGAAGTTCATCCACGAAGATCACAAAATAGGGATTCTCCACCAACTCCTTCATGATGGCCTTCAGCCGTTCTTCAAACTGGCCACGGTATTTCGTTCCGGCCACGATCAGAGAAATATCCAAAGCCAGAAGCCGCTTGTCGGCTAGCATGGAGGGAACTTCTCCATTGACTATCTTCTGGGCAAGCCCTTCTACTATGGCGGTTTTGCCCACTCCCGGCTCTCCAATCAGAACGGGATTATTCTTGGTCCGCCGGCAAAGAATCTGCACTAACCTTTCAATCTCCGTATCCCTCCCAATGAGCGGATCCAGTACTCCATTGCTGGCTGCGTCAGTGAGATCCCGGCTAAACTCGGTTAAAATCAAGGACTCTTTGGATTTAGAAGGCGTGGGACGTTCAGTACCCGGCCCAGCCAGTTCTTCGCGCACTCGAGACAGCCTCAGACCGTTTTCATAGAGAATCTCAGCCGCCAGAGAATTCTCCTCTCGAAGCAACCCCAGAAGGATGTGCTCTGTGCCAATATAGTTACACATCAAGCGGTCAGCTTCCTCTGCGGCATAGGTGAGAACTCTTTTGGCCTCGTCACTCAAGGGTAATTCTACAGAGGTGGACACCTTGTCGCGGGCGACACTACGACCCTCGATCTGTTTGCGGATCTGTTCCAAAGCCGCTTCGGCATGCGGGAAAAATCGACTACTCAATGCCTTGTCTTCCCGCAACAAACCCAGCAAGACATGTTCTGCCTCTATCCACCGCGCCCCTACCTGGCTGGTTTCGTAGCGCGCGAAAAAGATCACTCGCCTGGCTTTTTCCGTGTACTTCTCAAACATAAAACACTTCTTCTACTTGCTGTATTTTTAACAAATAACGTGCCCAAGCCACAAATCCGAAACACCCAACAACTCGAGCGTACGCTAAAAAGACTAACCTTTTCCACTGACAGGGCTAATTGTTTCTTCGTTTCTTCGTTTCTTCATTTTATTTTCGTGCAATCGTGCTGTAGTGCGGTTTGTATTCATGCTGGGGTTGGGGAGAGAGTCAGGAGAAGCGCGCCTGACGCGCAGAGAAACTCCTCGCTAACGCTCGTAGTGGAGAAACGCGTCGCTAATGCTCCGCGTGGAGAATGATCCGGTGTTGAATTTCAAACAGAATTCGGATTTGGGACTTCGGATTTCGAATTTTCTGGCAGGTTGTACCGGCCGCTCTGCGAGCTGCCCTCCGGAATCGGCGCGCTGAGGCGCCTCCCACATTCCTGAGGGTCAGCTGGTCAGCGGTTAGGGGTCAGCTAAACCAATCGCCCTTCATGCAATCGCTTCTCCAGGTCACATTGGGAAGCCAAACCAGGGTTGTGGGTCACGATAATCGAGGTCAGTTTGTGGCGGAGGTGAATCTCCCGCAGCAGTTGGTACAGGGCTCGGGCGGTATGCTCGTCCAGGTTGCCGGTCGGTTCATCTCCCAACAACAGACTAGGCTTGCCCACCAGAGCCCGTGCCACCGCCACCCGCTGCTGTTCTCCTCCCGACAACTTCCCCGGTTTGTGGTGAACACGATCGGCCAAACCGACTTCATCCATCAAAGACCTCGCCTCCCGAGAGGATTGTCCAAAAGTCTGCCCCCTCAACAAAAGGGGAAACATCACGTTCTCGAGTGCGGAAAATTCAGGCAGCAGGTGATGAAACTGAAAAATGAAGCCGATCTTCTGATTGCGAAACCCGGCTCGTTTCGAACCCTCCAACTCATTCACATCGGTTCCTTCCAGACGGATCTCTCCAGCATCCGCTCTCTCCATCCCCCCCACCAGATGGAGAAAGGTGCTCTTCCCTGATCCACTGGCACCGGTGACGGCCACCATTTGTCCCTGTTCCACCTCCAGTGCCAGATCCATCAGGATCTGGAGTTTCTCGCTTCCTGACTGAAACGACTTGCAGAGCCCTTTGATTTTCAGGAACTTACTCATATCTCAGGGCCTCTACCGGATCCAGTCGAGACGCCGAACGGGCCGGATAAACCGTCGCCAGGAAACTGATGAGAATGGCCAGGAGGGAAACCACAATCAGGTCACCTGGATACAATTCAAAAGGAACATAGGCGATCGCATAGACTTGGGCTTCCAGCCGAAATACTTCATAACTATTGAAATACCAAACCGCAACACTACCCAGCACGTCTCCCAAGAGCGTCCCGATCAACCCGATGATCAGACCTTGCAGCATAAAGACCGCCATGATGGTTTGGGATGTTCCACCCACGGCCGTGATAATGGCAATATCACGGCTTTTTTCCATCACCGTCAGGGTCAAAGTCCCGACAATATTGAGTGAAGCCACCAGGATGATCAGTCCGATGGCGACGAAAATAGCCATCTTTTCCAATTCGAGTGCTGAAAACAGGGGGCGATTCAACTCAATCCAGGTATTGGCAGCGTACCCAGGTCCGACCAGGGCTTTGACCCGAGTCGCCACATCAGGCGCCTCCTCAATGTCTTCAATTCGTAATTCCAGGGCCGAGACCTCATTGGAGGCATAGCCCAGGAACCGTTGGGCGGCCGGAATCGATAGCAGAACCCAATTGGAATCATATTCCCAAAGACCTGATTCAAAAATGGCAATGACCCGGAAGGTTTCGATCCGTGGCATTCTTCCCAAAGGCGATAGTTCTCCCCTCATCCCCACAGCACGGATCTGCTCTCCTGCCGAAACCCCCAGAGTCTGAGCCAGGTCCGTTCCTATAATGACATTGGAAACCGCTTCAAGTTCACTGAAACCCTCCAGCCTCCCTTCGATGATACGAGGGAGAAACTCGGGAAACGGCTCGAGTCGCGTCAACTCCATTCCTTTCACGATGGCCGGCTGTTCAGAGAAGTCGCTCATGAGCAGCGCCTGTCCGTAGATCGAAGGAGTCAGGGTCAGGACCTCAGGCATCCGATTAATTTGCTCGACCAGCGGAGTGTAATTGGAGATCGTTCTCTGGCTGGAACTGAGAACATTGACATGGGAGGTAGCGCCCAGGATCCGGTTCTGGAATTCCTTTTTCACTCCGGCGTTCAGAGCAAGAGCAATATTGAGAGCCATAACGCCAGCCGTAACCCCGAGTACGGAGATCACAGTCACGACAGAAATGACTGTCTGGCCACGCCTGGCCCGAAGATATCGAAAGGCAACGAAAAGCTCGAATTTCCTGAGGGATAAAGATTTCATTGGGTGGACTGAGGGCGGAGGTGTGGGAATAAAATGACCTCTCGAATCGACTGAGAATCCGTCAACAACATGGTCAGCCGATCGATTCCAATTCCCTCACCAGCCGTCGGCGGCATTCCGTATCGCAGTGCCTGCAAATAATCCTCATCCATTCCGTGAGCTTCCTGGTCACCGCGGACGCGTGCTTCGGCCTGATCCTTGAAGCGCTGTTCTTGTTCTTCCGGATCGTTTAACTCACTGTAGGCGTTGGCAATCTCCAGGCCGCCGATGAACAGCTCGAAACGTTCCGCAAACCGAGAATCGTCATCCCTTGTCTTTGAAAGCGGAGACAACTCCGCCGGGAAATCGTAAATGAAGGTGGGCTCGATGAGATGCTCCTCCACAACATGGTCAAACAACCGATTGAGAAGCTTCCCCCAACTTTCCGTAGTCTGGCATTCCAAACCCGATCGCCCGCAAAGACCGGCCACCTGGTCACGATCACAGAGATCCTCCTCCTGGGGTGGGTCGCCCTGGCCCCAAAACTTCCGAATTGCCTGGACCATCGAGAACCGAGCGAACTTGTTGAAATCAATGGCTTGACCATCGAACACAATTTTAAGATCTCCACAAACACTGGTCACGATTTGTTGGAACATTTCCTCGGTCAAATCCATCAGATCCTCAAAATTGCTATAGGCCTGATAGAACTCCAGCATGGTGAATTCAGGATTGTGCTGAGTGGAAAGTCCTTCATTTCTGAAGTTCCGGTTGATCTCAAAAACCCGGTCGAAGCCCCCCACGATCAAGCGCTTCAGATAGAGTTCCGGTGCGATTCTCAAAAACAGGGGGATGTGGAGAGCCTCGTGAAACGTTTCAAACGGCCGAGCGGCAGCTCCTCCCGCCATCGGCTGCATCATCGGCGTCTCGACCTCCAGGTAACCTTTGGACTCCAGGAAACTTCTCAATTCGGAAATGATCTGGCGTCGCCGGAAAAAAATCTCCCTGACATCCTGATTGGCGATCAAATCCAGGTAGCGCTGCCGATAACGAATTTCCACATCGCTCAAGCCGTGCCACTTTTCCGGAAGCGGTAGAAGACCCTTGGCAAGAAAATCGACCTGCTCTGCAGAGATAGTCAACTCATCGGTTCGGGTCCGAAACAGAGAACCCTTAACACCCACGATATCGCCAATATCCAGGAGGCGAAAAAGGTGGTGATTCTCTTCACCGACTCGATCCTGGCGGACATAGACCTGCATGCGGACACCAGCACCCAGCAGGTCGGCAAACCCGGCTTTTCCA
The DNA here is from genome assembly GCA_036338555.1 of Acidobacteriota bacterium. GTDB lineage: Bacteria > Acidobacteriota > UBA6911 > RPQK01 > JADFOI01 > JAPYTY01. The sequence goes on from JAYZBY010000034.1 coordinate 8,956, forward strand.
TGGCCCCGCAGATTCACGATTCGGCCCGCAGTTTGAACCGTGATCGGATTTTTTTCTAACTCGTCGGCAGAGGCATCGGAGTACTTTCCCACCAGCTCCGAGACCGTGTGGGTAATGCGATACTGGTGAGGATAGGGCTCGTGTCCGAGTTTGCGAATTTCCTCCAGCTTCTGGGCCCTCTGGTCCACCAGATCCTTCTTTTCACCCATGCTGACCCTCTATTACCGCCTGATCCTCGATTTCGTCTTTGATGGCATCCAGAACACCGTTCACGAATCGGCTTGACTCGTCGGAACTGAATTTTCGAGCGATCTCAATTGCCTGATCGATAACGACAACTTGGGGAGTCTCTCCATAGAGCAATTCACTCACCGCCATCCGCAAGA
>JAYZBY010000035.1:0-17604 GCA_036338555.1 Acidobacteriota bacterium
AGCTGGTAGGCACTGGCCTTCAACTCCACATGGTCAGCCGTTTGCTTCCACATATAGTAGTAGTGCAGCGTGGACAGGAGAAAGGAAGCACACACGATCACCACTGCGATCCTGAGCGAAACCAGAAAATTGCCGGATACCTTGTACCGGCGTGCCGATAGGTAAGCAGAGTGAGCAACTATGATCGTGAGATCTTCTCTCTTTTTCATTGCATCATTTCATTGAGCCAGTTCGATAACAGACCCGAGGGCCGATTCACCGGCGCAAACCCCATTACCGTAGTAAGTTAGATAACCAAAAGTCAAATATCAAGGGTGAGGTCTCGCCACCGGCGCACCGAAACGCCGGCATCGCTCACCTCTTCAAACCCAAGCTTTCCCCTTTTCAAATCAATCGATTAAAGCTGAACTCCCATCAACCAACAGGGTTGGTGGAGGCGGTGGGAATCGAACCCACGTCCGAAAGCTTTCAGCAGCAGAGTCTACATGCATGTCCGATTTCAATTTTCATCCAAACAGGCCGAGGAAACCGGCAAACTAACCTGTAAGAACGCCCCTCAGTACGTTTCTCCATCATTCCCTGAAGGAAGCGAAATGATTGAATATCCCGCTAAACGACGCCTCATCCACCCCGCGGGCTGAGCAGGCAAGACGGCTGCGTCAATTACGCAGCGAGTGGTAACTGTTCGTTGGCAGTTATTTTATATTGCCACTGATTTACGAGGTGGTGGCACCTCGGCATGCATCTACTGCCTCAACTGCTCTCGTCGAAGCCAATCGCCCCCAAACACTTCTCAGGATACCGTTCTACAACACTATTTACAAATAGGAATCCGGGAACCAGCTTTTAATCCGGGCCCAGCAAACTACCGAGTTCTTTGAGCGCTTGCGAGTGATCTGGCTCGTACTCTAACACCTTTTGATAGTAATCAATGGCCGCTTGAACTTGACCTTGATTCGTCTTGAGGCGTCCCAGGTAATAGTAGGCTTCGGAAAAGTCGGGCTGAACCTCAATGGCCGTCCGAAGAACTTGGTCAGCCTCATCCATCTGTCCTGTCCTTATCTTGATCCGGCCTAAGTTGATATAGGGGATGACATCGTCGGGGTTGATCTCGATGGCCTGAGCAAAATGGATTGCGGCCTGATCCAGCTGGCCGGTTTCCATGAGTGCCAATCCCAGGTTGTTCTGGGTGGCAAACCGGCGAGGTGAGATCCTCAATGCACGCTGGTGCCAGGTAATAGCTTCCTCGAAGTCGTTTTGTGCCTCCATCACCAAACCCATGTTCGCGTAGGCCCTGACATAACTCGAATCCATCTCCAGGACCTTCAAGAAATGGTGCGTTGCCTCGGGGTACTTACCTTGGATACGGTAAACCATGCCGAGATTGTTTTGAGCATCAAGTAAACGTGAGTTGAATCGCAGTGCCTCCGAAAAATATTTAGCTGCTTCAATGAGTTGCCCCCGTTCCGCCAGAATCATCCCTGCATTGTTATGGGCCTTGGAGTATCCAGGATCGATCTGCAGTGCTTCCTGAAAATGGGTCATTGCGGCGTCCAGGTCCCCCTGCTGCTTGAGTTCCAATCCCAAGGCATTGTGGGCAATGTGATTGCGAGAAGTCACCTCCAGAGCATGCTCGAAAAGCAGACGGCTGTTTTGCCAATAGCTCAGGTGGATCTGAGTCAGGACGGCCAACCAGCCCACCACGCACAATCCCATGATACACCGCCATATTTTCCCCAGACGCCAACGATCGGCTATTTCTGCTGATCCCCAGACCAGCATGATGAACACACCGATCAAGGGCACATAGGTATGGCGGTCGGCCATGGCCTGGCCTCCCACCTGAACCAGACCAATCACTGGGAATAAGGTTCCCAGATACCACAGCCATCCCACCACCGGATAACCCGATTCTCTACGCCACCAGACCCCCCACGAGATCCCAACCAGAACCAAAAGCGCCAGAGCCACCGACCCTAGCCCCAGCAAAGCGCCCGGATGAGGGTAAAAAATTGCCAGATCGGTCGGCAGCAACATCTTTTTCAGATATAGCGCATAGGAGAGGACCGCATTGGACACACGAGATCCCCACGGCACATTTTCCAGGGTGGATACCCCCCCAATGGATTGAGCTGCAACGATGGTCAACACACTCGCCATCGCCACCGGAATCATCAGGGGCAGCTTCTCGAGTACTAATCGAGGCAGGCGCTCTTGAAACTCCTTCCCGGTTTCCCCCAGCCTTCCCAGGGGCCAATAGTCCAACAAAAGCAGGACACAGGGTAGGGTCACCATCATCTGCTTCGCCATCAATCCCAGTGCCAGGAGCCCCGTGATCCCCAAGTAGCGCGACCAGCCGGGTTTCCTCACATACCCCACATAAGCACTTACGGTGAGCAGTCCAAACAAGGTGCTCAAAACATTCTTGCGCTCCGTTACCCAGGCCACCGACTCCACATTGAGCGGGTGCAAGGCAAATAAAGCCGCCACCAGGACACTGCGCCAGAGAGCCCCGGTCAGCTGATGAAGCACCAAAAACAGAATCACAGCACTGGCGAGATGAAGAGCAAGGTTGGTGAGATAAAAACCCGCCGGATCCAAACCGAACAGCTGGTAATCCAGCATAAAAGAAAGCCAGGTGAGTGGATTCCAAACGCCTTCCTTGAAGGAGGTCATCGCCCAGATCACACTGTCTGGATTCAATCCCTGTTGGATCCAGACATTCTCGGTCACATACAGATTATCATCCAGGCCGATAAACTCATGGTTCCGAATTGGTGCATAGACCAGGAGTGTTGCGGCAATCAGCAGTGCGGCTGCAATGATTTTTTGGTTTTTGAAGATTTCGATCACTTGTCTTTCCTGGACGGGCTCAATGGATTCCTCGATCTTATCCTAATCTCACGAACCGGCGCCGACCTGAGGGAGGAAATTCACAATCCTTCTGATCCCCAACAATCGGATGGCTCCGTTACTTGACGGCCCGGCACTTGTAGCACAGCGTGAACTCACCGGTTTGGTCCAACCGGTCCAGGTAGTAACAGAGGATGGGTCCAATCAAACAGCAGACCAAAAGACTGATCAGTTCCAAGGGAAGGAGCAAGAGACGAGCGATGCCTCCCCGATCCTGAAAAAGAATCTTGGGGAGATAGGTCAGCCGGTGTCCCAGATAATGGAAATAGCCCCCCAGGGGCTCAATGGCGATCTCCTTGAACCCTGCCGTTTCCAGCAACAATCGCAGTGAAAACTGAGTGAACCGATAGTAGTCATGGGGCTGCTGGTGCTCGGACCAACCCTGGGGAGCCGTCAGATATAAACATCCACCCGATTTGAGAACCCTATAAAGCTCGATCAAGACGGACTCAGGATCGCGAACATGCTCCAGAACCTGAATGTTGAGCACTCTATCGACACTCTGCCCGGGTACCGGGAGCGCCTCCAGGTCGGCACAGACATGGATCCTTGAATAGTCCCAGTCCGAATCGCCTACCGCCAGATCGAGGGCCACATACAGCTGATCCGGAAAAAACCTGCGAAACCGGACTTCTCCTGCCCCGGCATCAAGTACCACCGCGCCCTGATCCAATTCCAACCCGGCGGACCGGACAAAGGCTTCGATGGCGTACTCCAAAGGATTGATACGCCGCCTCAGGGATTCCGGAAGCAAGTTGAATGCTCGAATATAAAGACTTGCCATAAGAAAGGGAGGCTCATCTTATCATCAACCTGCTGGGTGCTGCCGCCTTCAACCAAGGGCGAACGTTCGTGCCGCTCCATCTGTCTTCTGTCTTCTGTCTTCTGTCTTCTGGTAGACTCGCTTCTGTGTTGAAGGTCGGGCTAACGGGCGGCATCGCCTGCGGGAAAAGCCATATTCTCAGAGAGTTCCACAAACTGGGCGTGTATACGATTGACGCCGATGAGATTGCCCATCGGGCGATTCTCCCCGATACATCGGCCTATCAGGAGATTCTCGACCACTTCGGAAAAGAAATCCTGGCTCCCGATAAAACGATCGATCGGAAGAAATTAGGCCAGATCATCTTCTCAGACGAGCCCGCACGCCAAAGGCTCAATTCGATCGTTCATCCCCGGGTGCGGCAGGAAGAGGCGCGGCTCACCTCCGATTTTGAAGCGGAAGAAGAGCCCAAATCACCGGTTATCATGGTCGATGCCGCCCTGATGGTGGAAACCGGGTCTTATCGAAAATACGACTTTCTTATCGTGGTGTACTGCCATCCCCGGATTCAGCTGCGGCGACTCATGTCCCGGGAAGGGTTCTCCGAAGAGAAGGCAATGCAGCGAATCGGTAGCCAGATGCCGCTGATGGATAAGATCAAGTATGCCGATTACATCATTGAGAACTCCAGCCGATTGTCCGAAACCCATGAACAGGTAAAGCACGTTTTCACCGAACTGGTGGTCCACTGGGAGGACCGATGAAGAGTGGGGCTGTGGTGGAGTCGTGCCTTCGTGCAGAGTGCGGGGGTCGAAATTGGATCGGTAGGGGCGCGTACGGCCGTACGCCTTCTTGACCTCTCAGTCCTTGCTGTGGGCGCACTCGGTGCGCCCCTACATTACCAATCCCGTCTGGAGGATGCTTCAGTGTGGGAGGCGCAGACAAGAAGAATCCAGAACCCAGAATTCAGAATAAAGAGTCCGGAGTGTGGGAGGCGCCTCAGTGCGCCGATTCCGGAAGACGCTACAAAACCGTGCCGGCTTTCCGAAGGGCGCATGGCCGTGCGCCCCTACACTCATTCATAAATCAACATGGCGGCCAGCAGGGGGACCATGATCTCATGATGTCCCGTCAAGGCGAGGCCCGTCCCGGTCTTGGCTACCGGGCGCTGGATCACATTCCGGGTGGGTCGGTAGTGCTGGATGAAATCGAGATTGGCAGTAGTGAAGTTCTCGAGGGAACTCCCCGAGTTGCGGACCAGCGCGACCGCCTTCAAAAACACCTCCGGAAGGATGACGGCGGAACCCAGATTCAGGTAAACCCCCCCGTCGTCAAGAAGCGAGACCTGTTGGGTGAAGATCCGAAAGTCAATCTGAGATCCCTTTCCCATCGCTTCACCGGAAGCCCGGGGATGATTGTGGATGATATCGGTCCCCATCGCGATGAAGACGGAAAGTGGGATTTCCATCCGGTAGCACTGAAGCAGCAAGGACAGCTCCGGATTGGGTGCATCACTTTGCTCAAGAAAGCGGCCCACCGACTCCCCGATTCCCTGCCCTTCGGCGGCTCCATCGACGATCGCCTGATTCAGAAATTCTCCCGTTTCCCTGGCCATCCCAAAGGCTCCCGTCTGCAGTTGTTCCTCCACATCCTCGGAGGTATGGCCGATCAGGGTCATTTCAAAGTCGTGAATCATGCCGCTTCCGTTGGTGGCCAGGGATGTCACGAATCCCCGTTCCATCAGGTCAATCAGTATCGGAGACAGCCCAACCTTGACGACATGCCCCCCGAATCCCCAGATAATGGCCCGACCTTTCTCTCTGGCTTGGCGGATCTGATCGACCAACAGGCGCAGGTGATCGGCGGCCAGAACTCGAGGCAGGGATCGGGCGAAAGTAGACAGTGAATCCTCCTCCAGGGGCCGAGCCAGATCCTTTACATCCACCTTGCTGGGGCGCGACTTGAGCGGATAATCCTTGATTCTGTCCAGCTTGAACTCTTTATATTTGGACATTCTTGGAAAGCAGCGTCTTGAGAGCTTTTCCGGTGTGAGACCTTCTCGATCTCATCACCTTCTCTGGAGGACCGGCTACCACCAGTTGGCCACCAACCGCTCCCCCTTCCGGACCCAGATCAATGATCCAGTCCGCACACTTGATCACCTCAAGGTTATGTTCGATCACGATAACCGTGTTTCCACGATCGACTAACTGATTGAGGATGTCAAGCAGCTTCTTGACATCCTCGAAATGAAGACCCGTGGTGGGTTCGTCCAGAATATAAAGGGTCTTTCCAGTGGAACGCTTGCTCAGTTCGCGGGACAGCTTGACCCGCTGGGCTTCTCCTCCCGACAGGGTGGTGGCCGACTGGCCCAGTCTGACGTAACCCAGACCCACGTCCAACAAAGTTCGCAATCGAGAATGAATTCGGGGAAAGTTTTCAAAGATCGGATAGGCTTCCTCGATGGGCATATCGAGCACATCTGCGATGGAATGGCCTTCGTACTTGATGGAAAGCGTTTCTCGATTGTAACGGGCTCCCTGGCAAGACTCACAGATCACGTACACATCGGGAAGGAAATTCATCTCGATCCTGCGCAAACCATCTCCCCTGCATACTTCACAGCGTCCTCCTTTGACGTTGAAACTGAAACGGCCCGCTTTGTAACCTCGGACCCGGGATTCGGGCAACATCGCAAAGAGTTCCCTGACGGGTGTGAAAACGCCGGCATAGGTGGCAGGATTGGATCGGGGGGTCCGGCCAATGGGGGCCTGGTCGATTTCAATCACCTTGTCGATTAAATCCACTCCCTGGATCTGACGATGCAACCCAGGTTCCGCAAGCGACCGGTAAAGGGTCCGAGAAAGCGCACGATAGAGGACGTCATCCACCAGGGATGACTTCCCCGATCCCGAAACGCCGGTCACGGTAATTAAAAGACCCAGGGGGAAAGTCACATCGATATTGCGCAGGTTGTGATGGCGGACTCCCAGCAATTCAATGGCATTCCCATTTCCTGTTCGGCGATTTTCAGGAACCGAGATGGCCCGAGTACCATTGAGATAATCCGCTGTCAGCGAATCGGTTTGCTTTAACACCTTGGACAGACTGCCCCGGGCCACCACATGCCCTCCGCTGATTCCGGCCCCGGGACCCAGGTCCACTAGATAATCAGCATTTCGAATGGTCTCCTCGTCGTGTTCCACCACCACGATGGTGTTCCCCAGATCCCGTAAGTCCTTGAGCGCATCCAGCAGCCTGGCGGTGTCCCTGGAATGAAGTCCGATGGAAGGTTCATCCAGGACATACAAAACGCCCCGCAGGCGCGACCCGATCTGGGTGGCCAGACGAATGCGCTGCGCCTCGCCACTGGAGATCGAAAACGCTTTTCGGGCCAACGTCAAGTAAGACAAGCCGAGGCTCAAAAGGAAATCCAAACGATGGTCAATCTCCTCCAGAATCTGTCCGGCCACGGCCGTCTGCCGTGGCGAAAGTTTGATTTTTCTGACGGCTTTCAGGCACTCGTCCAGGGTCCGTTCACAGTAGTCGGAGATGCGCAGTTCGTTGACCCTCACCGACTGGCTTTCCGGGCGCAAACGAGTGCCCCCACATCCATTGCACTTGCCCTCCACCATAAAACTCAACAACTGTTTCCTGCGTCGATCACTACCCGTCGCCTGAACCTTTCGAGTGAACCAGTCATTGAGCCCCTTGAAACGCGACCGATAGCGGCGCCCCTCATATTGAAACTTGATGGGGCCCTGGGTTCCTTCGAGCAGCGTTTCCAATAATTCTTTTGGATATTTGCGAAAAGCAGTCTTGGGATCGACTTCGAACTGCTCCAGCAAGAGGCGCACCGACTCAAGAAAAAAGAAACGAAATTCACGATCTGCGAAAGCCAGTTCGAGGTCCGAAAGGTTTGCCCTGGGATCTTCAATGATCCGCTCCAGGCTCACCTGACGCTCGGCGCCGAGCCCGTCACAGGCAGGGCATGCGCCAAACCGGCTGTTGAAGGAAAAGCTTCGCGGCTCCAGCGTCGGGATATTGACGCCACAATCCATACACGCCATGGTCTCCGAAAAAAGAATCTCCGGCCCATTGATCATGGACACCGTGACCAGCCCCTGAGCCATGCGAATGGCCTGCCTCACCGAGTTCTCCATTCGGCGACGGAAGTCCTGCTCGACCAGAAGTCGGTCAACCACGATATCGACACTGTGATTCTTCCTTCGGTCCAAGGTGGGGGGATTTTCGAGATTGACGATCTTTCCATCCACACGCGCTCGAATGAATCCTTCCTGGAAGTATTTTTCGAACGGTTTTTTGAATTCTCCCTTACGTTCCCGGACCACCGGAGCCAGAATCATGATTCGGCTCTTTTGGGGAAGTTCCAGAATTCGTTCCACCATCTGATCAACCGATTGCCGGGAAATAGGGTTGTCGCAATCGGGACAATGAGGGGTCCCGATACTGGAGAACAGCAGACGCAGATAGTCGTAGATCTCGGTAATCGTACCCACCGTGGAACGGACACTCTTGATGGTTGTCTTTTGATCAATGGAGATGGCAGGGGAGAGTCCCTCGATGGAATCCACGTCGGGTTTTTGCATCTGGTCCAGAAACTGACGGGCGTAGGTGGAAAGAGACTCGATATAGCGTCTTTGGCCCTCCGCATAGAGGGTGTCAAAGGCCAGGCTTGATTTCCCGGAACCACTCAAACCCGTGATCACCGTCAACTGGTCGCGTGGAATATCCAGATCGATGTCTTTGAGATTATGCTCACGGGCCCCACGAACGGCTATCTGCTTCATAGACTAAACCTTCTATTGTCGGAGAGTCCGAAGGTGAGGTCAAGGAGGGTGAGGAAGGCTGACCCCTGACCTCGGCGGGCTACGCCCGCCTACTGACCCGCTGGACCGGGCCGCTCACACACAACCAAGTGAAAATGGGAGTAGGTCGGATGATGGCTAGTAGGGGCGCACGGCCGTGCGCCCTCTTCCCTGCACAGTTGGCCTCAAGGCCGCACAGCCTGCGCCCCTACAAAAGGCCCAAAGATCGTGCCGACCTGGAACGTGAAACACTTCGGTCAGGGGCTAAGGAATGGTGAGCGTCCTTGTCATGGAATGGCCGTCTCGAAGGAAGCGAATCATCATGACACCGTCTTCAACGCTCTGGAAACTCTTCTGGATGTCCAGATCAGAGGCCACACTGCGGCCGTTGACTTCCACCACAACATCGCCTTCCTGGAAACCCACCCGCCCGGCGGGGCTGTCGGAAAGCACGGTTCGAATCAACAAACCATGACGGGCTCGGTTGTTGAAATATTCTGCCAGCTTCGGCGTCAGCGGATCCACCACCAGGCCGAGATTTAAATGCGAAGGCAGGATAATGCGGTGGACCCGGACCTGTTCCTCCAGGCTCCTGGTTCGGTTCCAGAATGTAGGAATCTCCAGACGCCATGAAACCCTCGGCCCTCGGTCCTGCCTTTCGGACAAGACGGTGGAAAGCTCATGGAGAAGGCCATCACGAAGGATTGAGAGAGTCAGCTCACTGCCCGATCCCTTCCACCGGATGGCTTGAGCCAGGTCCCAGCGGCTCTGGATGGTCTCGTCATCAATAGCGACGATGACATCTCCGTTTTGCACACCGGCTGTCGCCGCTGGCGACTCGGGAATCACCCGGGCGACCCGCAGTTGGCTGGTGTGAACATCAGGCAGGATGCCCAACCATCCGGCTCGGATGTTCTCTCCGGTTTCCACAATCCGGCTGACTGAACCTTGAATCACCTGGGAAGGCAACACCTGCCAAACCTGCATCCTCCTGCTGAAAGGATGGGAGTGAGACCGCCTTACTATTCCCGTCAACCGATTCTCCGTATCCAGAACCATTCCTCCCTCGACGGAACAATGGTCCATTCCGTTGGGGACAATCTGAAGTTCTCGAACCGGGGACGGATCATCTCCACTCACTTTCACAACGGCCGGAGAGGCGATCCTCCACTGATCCTCATGAAATGAGACGAATCGGACTCCGCTCTCATCCAACCCTTCCCGAAAGGAAAGCGCCTTCTTTTTCAGTCCCTCAGACTCCAATACCACCAGGGCGATCCGCTCATCTACTCCGACCAGATGAGCAGCATGTCGTGTTCCGTCAACCGTCTCAATCGACAGACGAGCGTCGACTCCCGGCAGATTCAACTCCGGCCAGTAACTCCCCACGTAAGAGACGACATAGCCACCAGGATCGACGACCACACCCTGTAACTCGGCGACTTCCTGAACATGAATGTGAGGAATATAGCGGCCTCCATGGACAACTCCGGGGTACTCGCGGTTGAGATAGACCCGGACCAGAGACTCTCGAAGATCCTGCTGTCCCAGAAGTGGAGAACTACACAACGAAAGAACGATGGAACAGTACCAAGACAGGACGAATAGATGCATTCGCTGGGATCTACGATTCATGTCTGTTGGCTCGATCGTTCTATATCTTCAATAGCTGGCATTGTCCAGATAGATTTCGTGATTCAAGTCGGACGTCCGGACCTTGATTCGAGAGGGAAGTCGAAGGATGTACTCAGGCTCAGAAGGGTTCTTCAAGATGACATCGACATAAGGACCCTCAACCCGCTCACTTTCGACCCGCTCCTCCTCGATGAACTCGAGGTCACCATCCTGGACTCGTGCAAACGGTTCTTCTCGGGGAGTCTCCTCGGCAACGAGCATCGCCTCCCCTGCGGACTGGGTCTCCTGAATCCACAGGAAGCTGACCAGACCCAGCATCACCAGACCCAAGGTCAGGGCGGGCTTCCACTGAAGCTGCCATAGGGAGGAGGGTGCAAGCCTTTGAAAAACTCGGGATGAGAAATCGGCTGGAGCCTTGTCGATGGTTCGCAGCAGAGGGCTCAGTTCACTGATGGAGGTCAATTCCCGCTGTAGCCTCCGACAAAGGCTACAGCGGCCGATGTGGTCCTGGACCCGGGCATCGTTGCCCTGGCTGATATCTTCGGTGAGCAATCGCTCCACCTCCTTGCAGTTCATAGAACCCCCGTCAGTTTTTCTCGGAGCAACATCTTGGCTCGGTGGACACGAGATTTAACGGTGCCAAGGGAGCATTCCAGTATGCGAGCCGTCTCGTCATAAGAAAACTCCTGGGCCTCCTTGAGGACGAAGGCCAATCGGTATTTCTCGGGAAGCGAGTCAATGGCCCCCTGGAGTCGTGCCAGCTTTTCGGTCTGGTCCAGAGTCTTTTCCGGGGAATGACGAAGATCGGGCAGGACATAGGTAACATCATCCCCCTGGATCCAGTTCATGACGTTGTGGAAGAAAACCCTGCCCTTTCTCTCACGGCGTCTCATCTCATCGATGGCCAGGTTGGTGGCAATCCGGTAGAGCCAGGTTGAAAACTTGTACTGACCCTGATAACGGTTGGCGTTTCGGTAGACCCGGATGAAGGCCTCCTGAGACAGATCCACCGACATCTCGTAGTCGTGGATCAACCGGTTCAGGTAATTCACCAGACGATCCTGATATCGGCTCACCAGGACCTCAAAGGCATACTCGTTGCCGGTGAGATAGGCGGAAATCAGCGTGTTATCGGCAACACTTGAAATCGGCTCTGAAAGGGCTATTTCACTCATTAATAATCAACCAGGAGGGGGCTTTAAAACCCACGATCACACCAACTCTTATTCAAAGACGAACAAAAGCGCCATTTGTTCCGAAAAACTTGGGTTATTTGGCCTCAAACCAGGAAGGACCCACCGCCAGCGAAATCTCAAGAGGCACCTTGAGCGTTGCGACACCTTCCATTTGCTCCTTCACCAGTATTTTCAGCTCTTCGATCTCGCTCTCCTCCGCTTCAAAAACAAGCTCATCATGCACCTGGGAAATGAGCTTGCTCTTCATTTTTCGTGCCGGGATTTCCGCATCAATCGAGACCATCGCTTTTTTGATGAGATCGGCAGCCGTACCCTGGATCGGAGCATTGATGGCGGTCCTTTCGGCAAAGCTCCTCAGGTTGTGATTCTTGCTGTGAATCTCGGGAATCGGTCGAATCCGTCCATACAGCGTCGTCACATAACCTAGCTCCTTAACCTCCTCGAGGGTCCGATCAATCCAGGCTTTGACGCCCCGGTACTTCTTGAAATAATTAACGATAAACTGCTGAGCTTCACTGCGGTCAATTTTCAGGCTCTGGGCGAGACCGAAAGCACTCAGGCCATACATGATTCCAAAGTTGATCACCTTGGCATGGCGGCGAAATTCCTGAGGATTCATCATGGCATTCATTCCAAAGACTTCGCTCGCCGTTCGCTGGTGGATATCTTCACCTTTTAAGAAGGACTCGACCAGAACCGGATCTTCCGCCAAGTGTGCCATGACGCGCAGCTCTATCTGGGAGTAGTCCGCCGCCAGGATCTGGTAGCCGGCCTCGGGAACGAAGGCCCGTCGGATTTCTCTTCCCAACTCGCTCTTGATGGGTATGTTCTGAAGATTTGGATTGCTGGATGAGAGCCTGCCGGTGGCCGCGACCATCTGATTGTATGATGTATGAATGCGCCCGGTACGAGGATTGACCAGCTTGGGAAGTGCATCAAGATAGGTGTTCTTCAACTTGGCCAGTTCCCGGTACTCCAGTATCAGTCGAGGGATTTCATAGCTGTCGGCCAGTTGTGCAAGCACCTCGACCCCGGTTGAGTAGTGCCCCGCCTTCCGGGTTTTCTTGACGACCGGTAAATTGAGCTTTTCAAACAAAATAACTGAAAGCTGGCGAGGTGAGTTGATGTTGAATTCCTCCCCGGCGGTTTCATAAATCTCTTTGGTAAGTTTTTCGATTTCCCCTTCTGCGTGATCGGACATCTGTTTGAGCAAATCACAGTCCACCTTGACACCCTGTTCCTCCATGCGGGCCAATACCCGGACCAACGGTAACTCAATTGTCTCCAGGAGTTCACCCAGATGTTTTTCCTGAAGCTGGCGATCGAGAACGTCAAATAGCTGCAAGGTGACATCGGCCCGCTCACACAATCGATCGGCCGACTCCTCACCGAAGAGCCCACTCTCATCGGCACCGACCTTCTGAAGTTTGTGATGCAGGTGATCCAGAGCCAACCTCTCCAGAGAAAAGTCTTTCTGATTCGGATTGAGCAGATAAGCCATCAGCATGGTGTCCTGAATGTTGCTCGTCAGTTTCCATTGCCGGCGGTGGGCGATACCGCAGAGAGCCTTGAGATCGTGAGTCACCCACTGCTTGGCCAGCTCGATCAGCTGCTTCACCCCGCCCTCTTCCTCCTGCAGCACCTCAGCGGGCAGATACCGGGCCTTCCCGGCCTGATGAGACACCGAAAGTGCCTGGAGTGTTTCCTCCAGATCGCTGCCATCGGTATAGGCCAGAGCCAGAGCCGCCTGCGTTTGCTCCAGGTCGCTTGCCAGGGCTTTGAGCTGTCCCCCATTGTCAACTTTTCGGTAGTCCGCAGCTCCTCCTTGCTGAGGTGGGACCAACTCCTCCAGAAGGTTCATAAATTCCAGTTCCGCAAACAGATCCCTGGCTGGCTGATAGTCGGGTTCGGAGATCTCCATCTCTGACAGGGACAACTCCATCGGCAGGTCTTTGAAAATGGTGACAAGCTGGTGGCTTTGGCGAATGAGATCCTCGTTTTGCTGTAAGCTCTCACGATAGGATTTCCGAGATACCTCATCACGGCGGGACAGGAGTTCCTCCAGACTTCCAAACTGCGCAATGAGCTGCCTGGCTCCCTTGGCGCCGATGCCAGGCGCACCAGGGATATTGTCCGAGGAATCACCGACCAGGCTCATGACATCCACCACCCTCCCTGGGGGAACTCCAAACCTTTCCTCCACCCTTTCAGGGTCAATCCGGGTGCCGTCCCGGGTATCGAGAACCACCACACGATCGCTCACCAACTGGAACATATCCTTGTCGATGGTAACGATTACCACCTCGAGTCCTTGATCTACCGCCAGACGTGTCAGGGTCCCGATCACGTCATCCGCTTCGTACTTCGGGCAGGAAAGAAGCGGTATTCGCAATACCTGGCAAACCCGCTCAATATAGGGTAGCTGCTCGATCAGGTCTTCCGGCATGGGACGGCGAGTGGCCTTGTATTCCTTGTATTGTTCGTGGCGGACGGTGGGACCGGCCAGATCCATGGCAATCCCCAGGTAATCGGGTTTTTCCTGACCAATCAGCTTGCGCAGCATATTGGTGAATCCGTAGACCGCGTTGGTTGGAAGCCCATTGGCATTGGTCAGCCCCTGGACGGCATGGTAGGCTCGGTAAATGTGAGACATACCATCGACCAGATAAAGCCTCGCTGCCACGAGGGGTATCTTAGCATCTCGTTGTTTCACTGTTTCGTTCTTTTGTTCTTTCGTGAGGCCGTGAAGAGAAAACGAAAGAACGAAAGAACGAAAGAACGAATCAACAACAATACGATACCCCGGTAGCCGCTTGACCCCTCTCCTGGGGCTACTTTAGCATGATGCCAAATGTCTTCCCTGCCAAAAGTCAACGCCATCTGGCGCGTCCCCCTGATCCTGAGCTGGACCGCCTTGATGGCCATCCTCAGCGTCTCCCTGTCGCTATGGGACACAAGTGGGAGCCGACAGCACTGGTGTGCCCGCACCTGGAGCCGGTTCATCCTGCTGGTCTCACGCGTCAAGGTTGAGGTGAGCGGTCTGGACAAGCTGGACCCGTCTCGCGGATATCTTTTCGCCGCCAATCACCTGAGCATGTTCGATCACTGGGCGTTTCTGGCCTTTTTGCCCGGTCAATTTCGTTTCCTGGCCAAGGCTTCCCTTTTCCAGTTGCCTTTTTTGGGGTGGCATCTTCGCCGCTCAGGTAACATTGCCGTCGATCGTCACCAACCCAGAAAAACCTTGCGGGTGTTCCGCAGAGCGGCCAAAAAGATGGAGGCCGGGCTGTCGTTTGTCGTCTATCCCGAGGGTGCACGAACCTGGGGCGATGAAGTACTCCCTTTCAAGCGAGGCAGCCTGCTGCTGGCGCGCTACGCCAGCGCACCCATCGTTCCGGTCACCCTTATCGGGGCCCATCGCCGTCTGGTGCGCGGCTCCATACTCATCGTCCCGGGAAAAATGCAGATGATCATCCATTCTCCCATCGAGTTCGACCAGTACCAGCCCCTTGAGCCGGAAGCTCTGGCCGATACCGTTCGTCAAACCATCATTAAAAGCTACCACCAAGTGTCTTGATGGACAGCAGTCAGCAACTCATTGACAGGATCCAGGAGACACTCCGCGAGCTCCACATCCCCGCCTGGTTGCTTTACGGCTTCCACGATCGGGATCCCATCGCGCTCCGCATTCTCCAGTTCAAGGCGGATCAATTGGCCACGCGTCGGTGGTTTTACTTGATTCCGGCCCAAGGCGAGCCCCAAAAGCTGGTCCACAGAATTGAAGCCGCCATGCTCGATCACCTTCCGGGCAACAAGGAGGTCTATCTGCAATGGGAGAAGCTTCAAAACGGCCTCAAAGGACTACTAAAGGGTGTTCCAACGGTGGCAATGCAGTTCTCAGAGAACAACGCCATACCCTACTTTTCCCATGTGGACGCCGGGACCGTCGATCTGGTCCGTTCCTGCAACACAGAAGTGGTTTCCTCCGGAGATCTCCTCCAACATTTTGAGGCGGTCCTGAGCAGCCAACAGCTAAGCGGGCACCGAGCTACGGCCCTGGCTCTGACTTCCATCGTCCAGGCGGCCTTCAAGGAAGCGGCAACCACCGTTTCAGCCAACGGCGAAACCAACGAATGGTCCATCCAGCGGTTCATCCTGGATCGGTTCAAAGAAGCCGGACTGGAAACCGATCATGCCCCCATCGTGGCGGTCAATGAAAACAGCGCCGACCCCCACTATCAGCCCACCGAACAGAAGTTTTCGGGAATCAAACTCGGTGATTTTCTGCTGATTGATCTATGGGCCAGGTCACGGGAGCCGGAGAGCACCTACGCGGATATTACCTGGAACGCCTATCTGGGCCCGGAAGTTCCCGACCGGATCCAGGAGGTCTTTCAGGCCGTCCATCGGGCCCGTGACCGGGGAGTCGAGTTTCTTTGGGAATGCTTCCAGGCCGATCACCTACCCCGGGGCTGGGAGGTGGATGACGCCGTCCGCGAGACCATTCGGCAAGCCGGCTACGCCGACTTCTTCGTCCACCGAACGGGCCATAACCTGGGCCAAGAGCTGCATAGCAATGGCGTCAATTTCGACAATCTGGAAACCCACGACACGCGTCTGGTGATTCCTGGCATTGCCTGCACTATCGAGCCCGGAATCTATCTGGAGGGGGAATTCGGCATCCGCAGTGAGATCAATGTGTTCCTGTCTGAGGAGGGCCCCGAGGTGACGACCCCGCCTCAGGGGGAACTTGTGTTGCTGACCGGCTGACCGGGCCGATAGGGTGAACGGCCGTGCACCCCAACAAAAAGCCCCGTACAGGCTGCCTGCAAGTAGGGAATGTTATTGAGGAGTCCGGAATGTGGGCGACACCTCAGTGTGCCGATTTCGGAGGGCCGCTCATAGAGCGGTCGCTACACAGGAACTCTCCACCTCAGTGCTTGGTGAGAAAGGTCAGGGGGCAGTTCTTTCGCCCCAGTACAATCGGTTCCTTTGGCGAAACCATCCGGCTTCTTCAACCCGCTAGAACCAACAGACGCTTCCACTGAGACGGCGTCACCGGCATGACCGAAAGGCGGGGAAGTCTCACCAGGAGGAAGTCGGAGAAGTTTGCATCGGACTTGATCTCCTTCAAAGCGACACCCCGAGAAAGCTCCTGTTGGGCCTTCACGTCGACTACTGCAAGTTTCGGGTCTTTCTTTTTGGGATCCGGATAAGGATCGGAAGCCACCTCGGCGATCCCCACCAGGGCTCGCTCCTTACCGGTATGATAAATAAAGGCCAGATCCCCCTTTTTCATATTGCGAAGATGCTTCAAAGCCAAATTATTGGAAACACCGTCCCAAATCGTCCTCTGGTCTTTTTTCAAATCACCGTAGGAGTAGTCAGAAGGCTCGGTTTTGAGTAGCCAGTATCCAGCCATTTACGGTGCTTCCTCTCTGATGAAAAGTATTACGGTCCAGTAAAGGGATCTTCTCCGAAAAGCGACTTCTGCTTGTGCTGGTATCTGTACTGTCGATCCATCTTTTCCGGCTCGGTCCCGAAGAGGCGCAGTTCCTTGGCCAGCAACCCACCGAGAACTCCAATCAACACAACGACGACGACTGCGTACTCATTTAACTGAACGGTAAAGGCAAAAGCAATGATTCCCAGCACCACGGTGACAGAATAGAGGAAGAGAACCGTAGCGCTGAGTGGAGAGATCGTCCAGAAGCAAGACCGACTCCCAGTCACCTGGTCTCAGGCTGCGCATGAAGCGCGATCCGATATGTCCCAGGGCACCAGTCACCAGGAGTCTCATTGGGAGTTAGCCTATCTCCAACCTTGTTGTTCCTGCTTATGGCAAGGAGTGTTATTTGATCTCCGGTCCCTGCAGCCAATCGTAACCGATTTCAGGGTCATCGTGGTCAATACGAAGCTCATCATCCGGATTGTAGATGTTCGACGTGACGTATAAGAGATTGGCGGGTCCGCTGATACATTTACAACCATGCGCTACGCCGGGAGGGATGCGCAGGACGCCTGACGGTTGCTCATCCCCCATCAGGCATTCATCCGTTGTGCCGTAGGTTGGAGACTTGGTGCGCCGGTCGTGCAAAGCGACCCTCAGCACACCGTTGCAAACATACCACCAGTCCACCTGCTTATCATGCAGATGCCACGCCTTGATGATCCCGGCATACATAAGCGAATGACTCCATTGCCCGAATCCTTCGGGAAAAAAGTCGTCGCCTACTCGAATGATTTCCCGAAAGAAGCCCCGCTCATCCCT
>JAYZBY010000036.1:0-5031 GCA_036338555.1 Acidobacteriota bacterium
CAGCCCTCGGGTATTGGAGCCGATCCTTTCCTCGATATCCTGGACTCCGAGGATGAACTCGTTCTCCTCGGACGTCACAATCTCCTGTGGTGAGGCCCCTGTCATCTTGATGGCCTCAGGGAAAGTGACCCAGTAGGGAGCTGGCAGGAGCACCTCGTCGCCTTCCTCGAAGATGGCCATGCAAACGTTGTAAATGGAGTGCTTGGCACCGCAGGAAATCACCACATTGGCTGCCGAAAATTCTGTTCCCCACTGGAGGTTGTATCGATCAGCCACTGCCTGGCGCAGCTCTTGAATACCGGCCGAAGCCGTATACTTGGTAAAGTCCTCCCGGATCGCCGCAATCCCCGCCTCCTTGATGGAATCAGGTGTTCCGAAGTCCGGCTCACCTGGTCCCAGGTCGATAACGTCAACCCCCTGTTTTTTGAGTCTTTGTGCCTCCTGCATCACCGCCATCGTGGGAGAGGCGGAAATCTGGTTGAATCTTTTAGCTAACTTCATGGTCTCCTATCTTTAGCCTTAGCTTTGGTTGATACTATGCATAAGCCCGACTAATCCATTTTCAAATGCAGCGCCTGACGGGCGTTTTCACATCCCGCAATACTTCCTGGGGATCTTTTCCGGTAATCATTGCAACTTCATCGGAATTGAAACCCTCCAAACAGAAAAGAATAAACGACTCCCTAACGGAGCCGGGAAGTTGGGCTACGGAATCGTGCAGTTTCTCCTGAGTTTCCTCGCGTACCAGCAGTTCTTCCGGAGTGACACTATTTTCATCCCGGATAAGACCTTCCAGATGCAACACCTCATCGGGTTGATGGAAATCCTGCGCTTCGTCCTCCCACTGGGAGGATTTCGGCACTCTCTCCTCAATATGGGACTCATTGAGACTGCTCCGTGCACTCTGGACGCGATTTCGCACATCGCTGCGGGCGACCTGAAACATCCACTGCTGGAGGGAGATTTCCTCGGGTCTGGAATCGACCTTGGAACTGACCTTGACAAAGACCTCATCGAGCACGGCCTGGCTTTCAAGAAACCCCGTGGGAAGACTTTCGATCACGGAGTGGTAGTAGACCTCGCGTTGGATGTATTGCTCAACCTGATCCAGATTGTGGTTGATGGCATTCTCAAGCTCACGCGTGGTTTCAGCTGAAGGAGTCCCAGCGCTGGAAATGGCCTCCCTGCTCCAAAACCTCTCCCGGTTACGCTGGCTCTTGAATTTTTTGACCCTTCTCAACAGCTCTGCGAAGGACCGAAGCACACAAGTGGCCGAACTATTCTCCATTGCCTCGACCCGGATGGTACTTTGCGGCATGGTGAGCACCAGAACCGTGTGGTGCTGCTGTCCCCTCGGCAGTTTTTCCAGGTTGATGTGAAGATCCAAATCGTGTGAATTAAAGGTAGGCAGGAACCTCTGAATCTTCCTGGAGTTCCTATCGATGAGGCTTTGGAGTGCCCGGGTGACATCAACATGGCGGTGCTGGATCTTGACGTTCATACCGCCCTAAATTATAGGGCTTACCTGGAAGGTGTGGCAACCAGGGTTGTAGCCCTCCGGAATCGGCGCACCGAGGCGCCTCCCACCCTCCGGACTTTTTGGCTGGATCAAGCGTGGTGATAGTAGGGGCGCACGGCCGTGCGCCCCTAATGTGGTCTGTGGTCTGTGGTCTGTTGATTCGCTGGTCGAAGACCAGCGCCTTTCGCTGTACAATAAATTGCATGGATGCCGTAGGACTGGCGAAGGTCGACTCCGAACAGCTTGAAGATGTCTTTCAGCAGGAAATCCAGTGCTGGCGGGAGGAGCTCTTCTGGGACTACCAGCCTGCCGTATCCCTGATCAGAAAATATGTCTCTTCTCGCAGCCTACCCGGCTGGGCCATTCGAACCGATCACGGGACGGTTTCAGGGTATTCATACTATGTATTGAATCATCCGGTTGCCTATATTGGTAATATCTACGTTCGTTCCGAGTGCGCCACAACCGAGACCTACTCCCATCTTTTGGATAAGATCCTTCACTCCCTGGACTCCAGCGCCCGGATCCAGAGAGTCGAGAGTCAACTCTTTGCCTTCAATTGTGATTTGGCACCCCTGTTTGAGAGTCGCGGGTTCGTGACGATGGAACGCCACTTTCTCTCACTATGTCTTGATCAGTTCAAAAACGAGCAATGGAAGGCTGATGAACTCAGGGACTTCACCATATTCAGATGGAAGAAGAAGTTTTTCAGTTCAGCCGCTGAAGTCATCTACAACAGCTATCTAGATTCTCCGGATCGTATGCTTTGCTACGACTACCAATCCCTGGAAGGCTGTAGCCGTTTTCTGCACAACTTGATCCATCATCCCAGTTGCGGCACCTTTCGACCTGAGTCCAGTTGGGTCGCCATGGACTCCGAAGGGGACCTTTGTGCTGTCTTGTTGACGTCGAGGATTGCAGCCAAGACGGGGATGATTCCCCAGATCTCGGTAAGATCCGATTGTCAGGGCATGGGAATCGGATCAGGGCTTCTAAAAAGATACTTCCAGGAGGCTCGACAATCCGGACTCAACCAAATCACGCTATCCGTGTCAGATTCCAACCAAGGAGCTCACCTATTGTACCGGCGGCTTGGATTTCAGAAGCAGAAAGATTTGTACGCTTTCGTTCGTGATGCGAATTAGGAAGGCCCCTACCCACGGGTTGCTAAACAACTCGATTCTTCAGAGTGCCGATTTTTTCAATCTTCACTTCCACCACATCTCCCGATTTCAGAAACACAGGCGGATCTCGAAACACTCCGACCCCGTCGGGAGTCCCGGTGAAAATAAGATCCCCGGTTTCCAGGGTGATGGTCTGGGAAATAAAGGACACCAGCGTGTAGCAATCGAAAATCAGATTCCTGGTATTGGAGGACTGCTGGAGATTGCCATTCAAGCGCAATGCGATATCGAGCTGGTGGGGATCCTCAAGCTCATCTTCCGTTACCAAAAAAGGACCACAAGGAGCGAAGGTGTCACATGATTTTCCCCGCACCCACTGCCGATCCAAAAATTGTAAATCCCTTGCACTGACGTCGTTTCCAATGGTGTATCCCGCAATGGCTTCACGCGCACTTTCTCTGGAGAAGCCCTTTCCACCGTTTAACACCACCACACACAGTTCCGCTTCGGGATCGACCTTCTGACTGATTTCAGGTAATTGGATTTCATCGTCGGGACCGATCAGACTGCTAGGGAATTTAGCAAAAATCAGAGGATTCTTGGGCAGAGGAACCTTTTGTTCCTCCGCATGGTCCTGGTAGTTCAGTCCGATCGCAATGATCTTGCCGGGATTCGGGATGGGAGGAAGCAGCCTGACTTCGTCTTTCCCATAGACCGCCCCGGCATCTATTTCAGCTCCTCCCTCGAGAATCTTCAAAATTCCCCTGGCGGATTCAATCGCCACCGCGCCCTGGGAAAGCCAGGACTTCAGATCTGGGGTATCAAACAATGATTTTTCAGCGCCCAGAAGTGATTTGGCCGCCTGGGGCAGGTCAACGATGGTATCGTCGGGGAGAACAAGTCCGAATCGGGCGACATCCCGATGGGAAAAACTGCAGAATTTCAACGGTCTCCAGAATCAGTGCGTAAAGACCCCTGACCGCCTGAAACGGTCTCGGCCAGGACCCGGATCGTCTGGCCGGGATAGATAATCCCACTGGCCTTCAGGTTGTTCCAACGAAGAAGGTCTTTGATCGTCACTCCGTACATGGAGGCGATTCTGGAAAGCGAATCTCCTCTTCGAACCACGTAGTTGTCAGGCCTCTGTCGACTGGCTGGCACGAAGCCCACTCCAGAAAAGGTGCCGGAAAGAGGGATCATGAGATCCTGACCCTCTCGAAGTCTGTGAATATTCCGAATTCGATTGACCTGTGCGATGGCTTGAATCGAGGAGGAATATCGTCGAGCTATCACCGAAAGGGTCTGCCCGCGCTGGACCTTGTGATGCAAAAATTGTGCTTTTTTCTCAGCAGGGAGAGCGGCCAGGCGCTCGATTAAAAGATCTCCTTTGCCCAAGGGTACCTTCAATTCGTACTCTGCATGATCAAAAGGAGTGATGCCCCGCCTCAACTCGGGGTTCAATCCCATTAACTCGCCCACAGGAACATTGATCTCCGCACCAATGACCTCGAGTGCCACCTGATCTGAAACACCCACGGTTTCAAACTCGATTGGATCATCCGGCTCAACATTGAAACCATAAAGTTCCGGATTCTGGTAAACAATCATCGCCGCCAAGATAGAGGGGACGAAGTTCCGGGTCTCACGGGGAAGCAACCTTCTCTTGACCATGGCCCAGTAATCGATGGGTCCGTATCGCTTCTGATTTCTTAGGATTCTGTTTATACCGGCATTGTAGGACGCCATTACCAGATTCCAATCCGAAAGCTCCTGGTAGAGGTCTTTGAGGTGCCGGGCAGCGGCCCGGGTCGATTTGGGGATGTCGGCGCGCTCATCGATCCACCAGTCTCGTTTCAGACCATAGCCTCGCCCCGTTCCCACCATAAACTGCCAGATTCCTCTGGCTCCGGCTCGGGAATAGGCACTGGGCTTGAAATGGCTCTCGACATGGGCCATGTAAATCATGCTCTGAGGCACACCCTCTTCCTCAAAGATCTTCCGGAACAAGGGCATGTACCTGCCTGACCGCCTTATCCCCGCTTCCATGGCTTTGCGACCCCCGGTCTGGTAATAGTTCAAGAGCCGGAGAACATTGTCGTTCACAACCACAGGAATATCGAAGCGGGCATCGAGAAGATCCCGACTCACCTTCGCCTTGAGATGTGGATCCACCTGAATGGCAAAGAGATTCAGATCGGCGATTTCATCCAGAGGAGTGGAGACCAGCGGAGGCTGTGTTCGGGATGGATCCATCCAGACCTGGAGTTCTAATTCCTGAATATTTCCTAGCAAGTCATAGTAGGCTCTTTCCAGATGGGGATTCAAAAAGAATTCGAATTCCGAATTCTTGAGGCTATCAAGTGCCTCTTGAAAGTGGATGCGACCTTC
>JAYZBY010000037.1:0-23698 GCA_036338555.1 Acidobacteriota bacterium
TCCATCGCTGGTTCCGCATACGGCCAGTGGAGTTCCGAATATCAGGAACCTGGGACCGAGGTTCAGCCTCGGAGAAAGTAAATACTTCCTGAACCGTTATCTTCGAGAGCGCGGCGATGCGAATATCCAGAGCGTCGCGGATATGATGAACAAGGCGAATTTCTTCACGGATATTCGTCCAGGCACCGATTTCACGAGTTATAAAGTACAGCTGGAGAGGACGAATGCTGTCACGACACTGGATCTGGCCAGCCTTTTCCAGGACCGGTTTGCCTACAAGACCATCTTCCTGCAATGCATGGCAACGCTAGACCTTCACGCTGTGACTTATGCGTCCAGTATCCATGTCGCCCATGTGCTCGGGAATCCTTCTGAGCCTTCCCGGTTCAATAGTCCTGGCCACCACAGCATCTGGGGAGTCATGGGCATGATTGGCGGCTTTCCAACAATGAACGTCCCGGCAGGATTTACCTCCCAGGTGTTTGACCGTGATGCAGAGGGGAAACTGGTGGGACCTGTTCCAGCAAGGCTGCCCGTATCCATCACCTTTGCCGGCCCGCATTTCGGTGAACCCACACTTATCAAGATAGCTTCTGCCTATGAAGCATCAACCAAACACCGCACATCACCCTCTGACTTTGGACCGCTTCCGTGAGTAAATATAAGGGGTTTTACAGTCAGCGAAAGTGGGACAGAGTTGACGAAGGGCCTAGTAGGGGTAACCTTGAAGCCTTGGCTTCCCGGGTTTCCAATCGGGTAGGGGAGCGAACCCTTCACGATTCGGCATCTTCACCTTCGGCAGACTCTGGGCGTCGAGTACCTCGTCCTCCGGGATGACCTCGTTCTTGTGAAGCAGAAAGGCGGTCAGCGCGTAGACCTCGTCGGCGGTTAGCGTCCCCTCTCCATTGAGGGGCATGGCGCGATTGATGTAGTCCCATACCGTCGTCGCGTAGGGAGAACGGATCGGCAGGACTCGCCCCAATTGCCAGGGGTCGATATCTGGCTCCGCTTGTTTTTTTAGCAAGGTGGGAGCCATGCCCCCTTCCCCCGCCGCCCCGTGGCATGCCGCACACCCTTTCTGCAGATAGACCAGCGCGCCTTCCTTGGCGGTTCCGCGCCCCGGCGGGAGTTCCTGTCCCGTAGGACTGATGGAGATATCCCAGGCACGGATTTCCTCTTCACTCGGGGTGCTTCCCACACCATAGGTGGGCGACTGCGCCAGTGCGGAGCTCCCGAGGAGCATCAGAAACGGGAGAAGCCTAAGCATTTCCATTGTGAACACTCCCATCGCTGGCGACCCTCCACGGTTGAATGGAATTGTCCCGGCCCGGCACACGGTATGAAGGATCCAGGGGCACGTCAAAGAACTCGGCGACCTGGGCTCGCGACGGTTGAACCTGGCCCAGTTCGTCGGTGCAGCGCGAAAGGAGCTCGGTCTCGTTTCCGTCCCAGTTCCAGTTGAAGCTGAATCGGGTATGGGCCATGCGATAGGCCGTCCCCCGGATCTCGGCGTCCATCCAGCGCCGGCCGCCGTCGGTGGATACCTCCACCCTGCGACTGGCGCCCCCACCGGACCAGGCCAAGCCGGTGATCTCGTAGAATCCGCGGCCGGGCAGCTGCTGGTCCCCGGAAGGAAAGGTGATGACCGATTTCGGTCCGATCTGGTAACCCAGCGCAGCGTTTTTCGGGTCCTGAGTAAGATGTCCGTAGTCGTTGTAGGTCATGTAGTACCGGTCCACTACCTTGATTCGCCTGAGATACTTCGAATTAAAGATTCCTTCGAAGCCGGGAACCAGCAGTCGCAGAGGAAAACCTTGCTGGGGACGCACCGCCTCGCCGTTCATGCCGTAGCACACCAGACAGTCGTCCATGGCCTTCGCCATGGGAATGCTCGAAGCTCCCTTCACTTCCTCCGCCCCTTCCGCAACTATCCAGGGCGCCCCGCCTTTCACGCCGGCCTCCTTGAGCAGCACAGACAGGAGCACTCCGGTCCATTCAGCGCAACTGGTCATTCCGTGCGTTTCCTGAACTGTCTTGTGCTGGGGCCTCGAACGGTTCCCCGCACACTCGATGAAATGAGGGCGGGTTACCGAAGGAAGACGCTTCAGATCCTCCATGGTGAAGGTCAGCGGACGGTCCACCATGCCGTGGATCATGAGACGATGTTCCCTGGGATCGATATCCGGAATGAAGGAGCCACGGGTGGTCCCCACAAAGTGGAGCGAGGATGGTGTGATCATCCCCACCGAATCCTGGAGCGGAGCCGCCACATGAAAAACCTTCCCAAAGCCATCGGGCGAAGCCCTACCGCCGGGCGGGTGCGGTATGCGTACGGAGGTCACGAAACGGGAGCGCTCACCATAGGCGATCATTTCATCGCTGCCCTTGATGAACGTTCCAGATGCTGGTGTCTGGCCGAGCGCGGGCTCTACTGACCCCAAGCTCAACCCACCGGCCACCGCGGCGGCGCTTTTTAGGAATCCCCTTCGGTTAGGTCGTTTTGAACCCATGGGTCTCTCCTTGCAAATTAAGGTTACCCGGAAA
Source organism: Acidobacteriota bacterium (assembly GCA_036338555.1). GTDB lineage: Bacteria > Acidobacteriota > UBA6911 > RPQK01 > JADFOI01 > JAPYTY01. The sequence goes on from JAYZBY010000037.1 coordinate 2,545, forward strand.
TCGCTTCCCGGCAGTTGATTGTTTGGAGAGAAAGATACTCCTTAGTCGGCGGTAAGTACAGGCTTTTACCGACATGCCTCATATCAACCTCGAATCTGACTTCTTCGGACCGTCCCGTGATGAATGACCCAAAACCTTTCCGCATTAGCTCCTGGTTCGGGTAGCTATCTCACTATCCCCTGGATACTCAGAGGCCAAGAATCCAAATCTCCCGGGCCAGGACGACGTATCGGGTAGGCGTGTCAGACTGCACCCCCAGGATTTCATCTAGGTCAGCTTGCGTCTTATGCAGACAGCCGGGATATTATAGTGATCAACATTAACATCGTTAGGCGGCCGGAACGGTTCGGCCATGCATACCAGGGAGAGAATCAATGCGTTCTTTTATCCATGTGTTGATTTTCATCGGAGCCGCAGCGTGTGCTGCAGAGCCTTCCGTTCCCGTTGGTTCTGAACCGGAATCCACAGCGTCGGCGATGATACCGACCGCTGACGTCCCGGGGGGACAGGAGACTTGTGGTGAAGCGACTGTGGCGTTGCAGGTGCTTGGCTCCGGAGGCCCGTTTCTGCGGGATGGCCGGGCTTCGTCCAGCTACCTGTTGTGGGTCAATGGACGTGCCCGCGTGATGGTCGACGCAGGAGGGGGGCGTTTGTGCGGTTTGGTGAGGCGGGTGCCCGCATCGAGGATCTGCGCCTTCTCGGGATCAGTCATTTCCATCCGGACCATTCGTCCGACCTCCCTGCCATCTTGTGGCCAAGTAACAACTTCAGAACTGAACCGCTGCCGTTCATCGGCCCGTCTCGCGACGAGGTGTTTCCAGGGGCCGTTGATTTCGTGAGCCGCTTGTTCGATGGAGCTGATGGTGTGTTCCCGATTCTCTCCGGGACCGTGGGAGGAGAAGGCCTGGGATTTCCGTTGGTCGTGACTGAAGTCGATACGGTGGACTCGCAGCCCTTACTCGTTTTTGACGAGGAGGACTTGAAGGTTTCCGCGCTCGGCGTGCCTCACAACGCGCCTGCCCTGGCGTTCCGGGTGGAGGTCGGAAATGTTAGTGCGGTTTTCGGCAGCGACCAGATCGGCACCAATCCGAATTTCCCTGAATTCGCCAGAGACGCCTCGGTTCTCGTAATGCATCTTACTAACTCTGAATCCTCTGCTCCCAACCCTATCCATGCACTTCCGAGTGTCGTGGGACGAGTCGCACGAGAGGCAGAGGCGAGAAGATTGGTTTTGAGTCACCTGACTAGTGTCGAGCGGGGGCACCGTCGTTTCGAAACTACCAGTCTAGCCGACCTTCCAGCCAACGTGGCTGTTGTGCGGGAGCACTACAAGGGCGAGATAATCGTGGCAAGCGACTTGCTGTGCATTGACCTTTTGGGAAGCTAGGCTGCGGGGGACACAGGAACAGATCGCTCCTTCGCGTGGGCTTTTGACATCTTGATCCTGGCTCGATAGTCTCTCATTTTCTTCTCCGGCCGAAATCTGACCGGCGCTTCTGCTAGGATGGAGACCGATCGTATGAGTGTAGGAAGGTTTCAAGTACCCAACCGTTTGGCGGCTTTGATCCCTGCCGCCGGTCGAAGCCGGCGCTGGTCACGGATGACGTTCGGGGTAGTCCTCGCGGCGATGGGAGGCTGGCTACTGGCTGGAATCGCCAGCAGTCCAAACGGGACCGGAGACGCTCCCGAGGCTGAGTTCCACATGGCGCGCCTGGTCCACGGGGATTATGGAAGGGCCGGATTCCGTTTTTGGGGTCGGCCCTATTGGGCGATTGACTATCCCCTGGCTGAACAAAACTTCCTTCCGGCACTCCGCGAGACGACCATTATTGACGTTGCGGATGACAGCCGACATTTGGAGATAACGGACGACCGGATCTTCCACTATCCTTTTCTGTTCATGCAACAGCCCGGGCTCGGGAACTGGAATCCCACCGCTCTGGAGGCTGAACGCATGCGGGAATATTTGCTGCGCGGTGGGTTCCTGGTGGTCGACGATCTTCACGGTGAGTACGATTGGCGTGTTCTTGAATCCGGTATGCGGCGCGTTTTTCCAGACCGTCCGATTGTTGAAGTTCCGGAGGACGATCCACTGCTGAACGACTTTTTCCTGCTCGACAAGCTCACGCAGATTCCTGGTCAGCGGCACTTGCGACGCGGTTCCGGCGGAGGAACGGTGGCGCAGATGCAAGGTCCGCCGAGTTTGCGGGGCATCTACGACGATCACGGCATTCTGATGGTCGTCATCAACTTCAACATCGACATGGGCGATGGCTGGGAACATGCTGGCGATCGCCCGTATCCGGTTGGGATGAGTGCGTTGGCGTATCAATTTGGCGTGAACTACGTCATCTACGCCATGACGCACTGAAATCGCGTCAAGAGCCTGACCGGGGTGGGACTCGAACCCACAGGAGGGAAACCCTCACAGGATTCTAAGTCCCGTGGGTGTGGTTTTATAAATACCTTTAAAATAAGCAGAAATTCTGTCGCAGCGAGGCCTGTATTTTGGCTGGAGTGAGTGTCCCGCGGGCACAACATGGGCATAGCGATATCTACCCCCGGCCCGCAGCCTCGGATGCTTTCCTTGTGACGGTGTCGAAAAGACCGATCCGCGGCACACCCTTTTTCAGAATCGCCAGGATCTCCTGACGATGGAGGCGGCTCCGATCTCGGCGATGGAACGTGTTCCGCACTGCGCCATCACGAGATGGAGCTCGCGCTGGAGAAGGGACAAGACGGTCTCTACGCCGATCTGACCAAACGACGAGACTCCCCACTGATACGGTCGACCTATACAGATCGCGCGCGCTCCTAACGCAAGGGCCTTGAACACATCGGTGCCTCGGCGAAAACCTCCGTCCACCAACACCGGCACCCGGCCACGAACGGCCCGAACGACTTCCGGCAAACAGTCTACGGCTGCCCGCCCGGTTTCCGTTGATCGTCCACCATGGTTGGAGACAACAATGCCGTCGGCACCGTACTGGACGCAGAGTTCCGCATCCTCGGAGGTGACGATCCCCTTCACAAGAACGTTCATCCTCGTGGCATCTTTGATCCGGCGAAGTGCGTCCCATGTGAGACGGTTCTGCCGGGGAGTCCCTCCGGGTCGGCCAATCCTCGGCTCGGTGGTATGACAACTTGCACATTGACGCGTATCGAGACGTCGAAGTCGCTGCGTGGTCTCAGGATTCCTGCCCGCGAGGTTGTCGACGGTCCACACCAGAACTGGAGCGCCCGCACTTTCCACGCGCTTGACCGTCTGCAACGTGTCTCCAAGGTCCTGCGAGGCGTAGAGTTGATACCAGACCGGACCGCCTCGCACGTTCATCACTCGCTCGATCGGGCGGTCCGCTTCCTGGCCGCTCGCGAGAATCTGCAGGGTCTGGAGCTTCTGCGCGGCCCGCGCGACGGCGTATGCCCCTTCGGGATGAAAGATGGTTCCACATGGCGCCAGTGCGATCGGTGTCTCCCACTGCGTCCCAAAGAGATCGACACTCATGTCGATCGAGCTGACGTCCACCAGGCGCCGCGGACGCAACTGGTAGTGCGAGAACCCCTCTCGGTCTGCCTTCAGCGTCGCCTCATCGTCCACGCCGGTGGCCAGGTAACCCCAATGTGCAGGGGGCAAGGCCTTCCGGGCGGCCGCTTCGAACTCCAGCACATTGATGGCCTCTTCCGGCCTAGATAGGACGAAGTCGTCTTGAAGGACGGCACCGAGCGATCCCGCACTCGCGAAGAGAGGACTGCTTGCGAGGAACCTCAGGAATGCACGACGACCTCGATCAGGACCTGGCACGACGGACATAATGGCTCTCCTTTTTGATAGGAAGTTCTTTGCTAAGGCAAGTCTATAGAAGTCGGCAAGAATCGGTCAAGGGAGGTTATTTCGGTTGTTAAGGGGCCTGCGGCTTGGTTCGACAGGGGGGTTGAAGGCAACAAGCGTTGGTCTTCAATCAGCGCGTTTCAGGTTCCACGTTGCACGTTGCCACCTGGCACGAACCTGCAGCCAAGCCCGGAATCCGCATAGGTTGGGCGTAATGAAGGGCCGCAGGCGCCGCGATGACAAGGCGTGTGACCCGCAAAGCGGGTACCCCAACGGCCCCGCAGGCGTACTCTTGCAGTACGCCGAGGAGCCCAAGGAAGCACAACACAGTCAGCGTGGATGATTGCGGCACTGTAGTAGACAATTTATGCATAATCCGGGCTACAACTGAAACGGACCTGGCTACCTGTTCAGGTCCTTTGTAAAGCTGATTGGATATTTTGACATACGGTAGCCCTCAATTTCAATTCCTATATAGGCTATATGAAAATTAGCCTGAACACCCTTTCACCCATGATAGTAGCAATTTCCAGCCCCTGAAGAAAACCTTTTGTTAAGTTCGCCCCCCACCGACCACTACCGGAGGTTGGTTTCCAGGGCATCCCTCAGGCGAATGTTGGCCTGTTGGAAGGTCCGACCCAGCGCCCGATTCAGCAAGGCACGGTTCTTCATAAGATCCGTTTCCGCGCGCACAAAGATCAGTTCGGCCAGAAGCAGGTCACGCTGAGCTTCGATGAGTGCCCGGGTTGTGCCCCTTCCCACCTCAAATCGAGCCTGCTCCGCTTGAAGGCGTTCCTGGGCGGCGAGCCGTCCGGTTTGGCCGGCTCGAAGGCTGGCATGGTTCATTTCGATCCGGCTCAAGGAATCGCGGATCTCCGTTGAAATTAGTTGTTTGAGATTCTGTTGATTCAGAATGGACTGGTCGTAGCGAATCTGGGCCTGGGCGTTTTTCGCCCGATCTTCTCGGTTGAATAGGGGCAATTGTAATTCCAGTCCTACCACATAGCCGTAAAAATCAGAGCTGAAGAGTTTGTCCAGGGAATCACCCAGGCCCCCGGGGAGGATTCCGATGATCTCGGGATCGGTAAAACCTCTTGAAAAGTCACGTTCGACGGTGGGTCCCCCCAATCCGTATTGCTGGTAGCCGGCAACCAAATCCAGGGTGGGCCGCAGTTCGTTGCGGGACAGGTCCAACCGGGTCCTCTGGTTTCCCACCTCCAGTTCAGCCTGTTGCAGTTCAGGCCGCAATTCTGCGGCAGTGGCTTGCAGGCGCTCGAAGGGCTGGGGAGGCTCCGGAGTTGAGTCGGGTTGGTCTGCGGGGACGATCTCAGCGGGAAAGCTGCGCGGATCCTGGTAAGTTGAGATGAGCCTGATCAGTTGATCTTGAGTCCGGCGATAACGATACCGGGCCTGGATCAACAGTTCTTCCGTCAGAGCGAATTCAGCTTCTCCCTGGACCACCTCCAGGCGCGAAGCGCTGCCCACCTCAAATCGGGCCTCATTTTGATCGAGGATGGCTTGAGCCGTTTCCCGGGCCTTTTCCCTGGCCTCGATATCCTCCAGGGTAAACCTCACATCCCAGTAAAGCTGCTGTACCTGAAGGATCACCTCAGTGGTCCGGCGCCTGAACTCCTGCTGGCTGATCTCCAGATTGGTCTGGCTGATCTCCAGTTGATCATCATCCCGGGTTCCACCAAAACCCTCCAGGAGATGCTGACGAAACAGAATTTCGAAGCTGGTGTCGAGGGCCGGAACGAGACTCGAGAAAAAGCTGGTGGTCTGGTTGCGGAATCCCGAGAAGTTGACGCCCCATGAGGTTCCTGTCGAGAACCGTTGGTCATAACCGAAGCGATAGCCTGTCAGGATATTGGTGATGCTGGTTCCTCCCTGCAGGGCCGATGAGGTGGGTCTCTTGTCCCGATCCCAGGTGAAATCGAAGGTTCCGAGAGGATCGTAAATACCCCCCCGTTCACGCACCGTCCATAAACTGAAAATCGGATTGTGGCGCTCGATGTTAATTTCTAAATTGTGGCGCAGGGCCATTTCAATGGCCTGCTGCTCGGTCAGAAAGACCTGTCCGTCCCGCACCAGTCCCTCTATCCGGGTAGGAGGTACCACCACGGTCCTTCGTTCCTGATCCGCAGCGTACTTGGAAATAACATTGAACTGGCCTTGGGAGGGAGTGCCCAGAAACACCAGGCACCCGAGACCGCACAGTACAAGGCGGGCCCTACAAGCAAAAGGCAACAACTGTTCTTTCATGATCACCTTTCTTTTTTTTGAAAGCCGCGAACAACGGAAATAGCACGGGTCGGGATAACCCGCATGATGCGTCATACGAACTAACGGAAAGCTACCGTCAATGGGATTCCTTCGGACAGGGCGCCGGCGCCTTCGACAATCACCAGTTCATCGCCCGTGAGACCGACCCGAATCTGGATGTGGTCATCCGCCCTTTCTCCCGTGGTCACCTCGACCCTTCGGGCAATTTCGCCGTCGGCAACCCAGACCAGCGATCGGCCTCCCTCCTCGCGCAAAGCCGCTGTGGGAATGGAGAGGGCATCCTTCACGGGCGCCAGCTGAAAAACGGCGGTACAAAAAGTGCCCGCTTTGATGGAATGATCAGAATTGTCGATTGCTACTTTCACCAGGAAGGTCCGGGTGTCCAGATCGATGGCTTCATTGACGGCGATGACCTTGCCTTCCCTTTGCAGCAACAAGCTCTCGATGCCCAGGGTCACCGGAATGCCCACCTTCAGCAGACTGGAGTAGCGCTCGGGTGCTTTCATTTCCGCTTCCAGCGAGGAAAGGTCGGTAATCTCGAGGACCTCGTCCGCCCGCCTCACGTAGTCTCCGGAGTGCAGGAACCTGCCGGTGATGATGCCGCCAAAAGGTGCCCTTACTGAGGTGTCTTCAAGCCGTTGTTGTGCTTGTGCCAGAGCGGTTTCTCTCTCCGTGACTCGATTCTCGGCCACCTGAATCGCCTCCCGGGTGGGACCTGTCTCGGCAATGCGCAGCCGTTCGGTGGAGATTCGAACATTGGCCTCAGCCGTTTCGAAGGAGGTACGCGCCTGTTCCCACTCGGATCTGGAGATCGCTCCGCGCTCCAGAAGGGAAGCCGCACGATCCCGTTCGTTAACAAGTCTCTGATGCTCGGCCTCAGCACGAGCGGTTTCGGCTCGCAGCATGTCAATCTCTTCGGAGCGTCGCCAGGCAAGCAACTCCTGGAGGCCGGCTCGAGATGTTTCAAGGGCGGCCTCAGCCGATCTCACCGCCAGGCTGGCATCGATGGCTCGGGTCTTGAAAAGAACCTGTCCTTTTCCCACGGAATCCCCGATATCGACCAGCACCGCCTCCAGCGGACCTTCAACCAGGGCGCTCAGGGTGGCGTGATCTCCCGGCATGAGCGAACCGGTTGATTGAAGGGTCTGAATGAAATCCCTGCGGCCCACGGGTGCCACGGCGACCTCTCGTGGTCTGAGGGCGTTTTCTTTACTGGCCCTGATCTCTGTAGCGCTGCCTTCTTCACCACACCCCGTGTTGAGCAGAATCGTCAGTGGTGCAGCCAGGCCCAGTATTTTCAGTCTTCGAAAATTCATGAGTCGTCTCTTGCAGTTTCTTTTGCCACTTTGATTCCGCCAAATATTCCGGCAAACCAGCTACCAAAGTCGTCCATCAAGGTATAGACACAGGGAACAACCAGCAGCGTCAGAAAAGTCGAGGAAAACATGCCCCCGATCACAGCCACCGCCATCGGGGCACGCTGCTCGCCACCTTCGCTCAACGCGATGGCGACTGGAAGGACCGCCGCCATGGTGGTGAATGCCGTCATCAGAATGGGACGTAGCCTGAGTGGTCCCGCCCGGCGAAGAGCCTGCTCGCGGTCCATTCCTTCGCGCCGCATCCGATTGGTGAAGTCCACCAGCAATATCGCATTCTTGGTGACGATTCCGATCAGCATGACCAGGCCGATAAACGAAAAGATATCCAGCTGCGATCCGGTGACCAGAAGGAGACCCAGGCTGCCGGTTATGGCCAGGGGAACCGAGGTCATGATGGTAAAGGGATGAATAAAGGACTCGAACTGCGATCCCAGGATCAGGTAGATCATGAGAAGCGCAATCGCTAGGGCGTAGATCAGATACTGAAACGACTCGGTGAAGAAATCCGATGCGCCAGTCATGGCGGTGGACCATGCAGGATCATCGGGAATCAGTCGATCGGCTATTTCCCCCATCCTTTCCAGGGCCGTCCCCAGGGAGATCCCTTCCAGATTTGCGAACAGTATCGCCGAGCGGCTCCGATTGTGACGTTTGAAGGAATCCGGTCCCGTCCCTTGCTCAACCTCGACCAGGTTGGCGGCGTCAATCAGTGAGCCCTTTTTTGAACGTATCGAGCTTCGCAGCAGATCCTCCGCCCTAAGCCTGGCGTCGGGCAGGGCTCTCAGGCGAATGTCATAGCGCTTGCCGCCATCTTTGAAGGTGGCCACGTCCTGTCCTCCAAAGAGGATATTGAAGTTTTCGGTAATGGCCCGGACGTCTACATCGAGATCGTCGGCCAGATTTCGGGAAATGCTGACCTTCAACTCCGGCTTGTCCAGGCGGAGGTCGTTGTCAACATCGACCAGTCCGGGAGTCTGCTTCATCTGCTCCATCATCTGGGCCGTCACCCGGTCCAGTTCCTCCAACGCAGGTCCCTTTACAATGAATTGCACATCTGCGTTTCTCCCGGCGTGGCCCATCGGGCTCATGTTCTCGATGGCAATATGTGCATCGGGCACCGCCTCGGTGACCAGTTCTCGAAGCCGTGACTTGACTTCCGTCTGACTCGCTTCTCGCTGATGTGGACGGTGAAGAACGACGAAGAGAAGACCCGTATTGGTGCCTCCCATCATGCCTGTCCCTGAATATGCACTTTCCACCTCCTCTTGTGAAAAGACGATGGCTTCAATCTGGCGAAGATGTTGGTCCATGCTGTCCACCGAGGTACCGGTGGGCAGTTCAAAGAGCATCATGAAACTGCTTTCGTCGGGTTCCGTGAACAACCCCTTGGGAACAAAGGGGATGAGCGCAAGTCCCAGAAAAAAGATGAGAGAGGCCGTGCCTAGAGTGCTCCATCGGTGTCGCAGGGCCAGATCCAGATACCTGGAATAGGTCCTCTCCACGCTCTTGAACATCTCCTCCAAAGCACGGGAAACTCGGCCTCTTCGGGGATCCTGCCTTAAAAGTCTTGAGCAGAGCATGGGAGTCAGGGTGAATGAGACCACCACGGAGATAAGGACCGAGAGGGCGACGGCCAGTCCGAACTGGAAGAAAAATCTTCCGATCAGTCCTCGCATGAAGGCAACCGGGACGAAGACGGCAATGATGGAAGACGAGGCCGCCAGTACGGCCAATCCCACTTCCGAGGTGCCAATGCGGGCGGCTTTGAAGCTGGACAGGCCCTGTTCCATGTAACGGAAGATGTTTTCCAGCACCACAATGGCATCATCAATGACAATGCCGATGGCCAGCGACATGGCCAGCATGGTCATGTTGTTGATGGTGAAGTCCAGGGCGTACATTCCGGCAAAGGTAGCAATGATGGAGGTGGGAATCGCCATGACGCTGATAAAGGTCATTCGGAAGTTCTGGAGGAAGATGAACATCACCACCGCCGTGAGAAAAGCTCCCAGGAATAGATCGAACAGGACATCATTCATGGCAACTTCGATAAACCGTGAGGTATCAAAGGCAATGTCCAAGTTGATGTCCTCGGGAAGAATCTTGACGATTTCTGCCAGAGCTGCCTTGACCCCGTGGGCCACTTCGACGGTGTTGGTTCCCGACTGTTTTTGAATTCCCAGGCCTACCGCCGGAAGGCCATTGAAACGGGCAATGGAGCGCAGATCCTGAGAGCCATCTTCGACCCTGGCAACGTCCTTGAGGCGGATGACTGTCTGGTCTCTGGTTGCGACCACCAGTTCTCTCAGTTCTTCAACCGACTCGTATTCTCCTTCCACCTTGACCACGAATTCCCGGTCCGGCTGCTCGATTCTCCCTCCTGGGAGCTCGATGTGTTTGACGCGAACGGCCGCGGCCACCTCGCGCGGGGTAAGGTTTCTGGCCTCCAGCTGGTCCGGATCGAGCCAGATCCTGATCTGGCGGTCCTGATATCCACCCATAATGACCGATCCCACACCGGGAACGGTCTGGAGCCTTTCCTTCACCACCTCGTCGGCGTAGCGGGCAATCCGCTGATAATCCCCTTGGCTGGTGACAGCGATCCACAAAAAGGGAGCCATCGACATGTCGAGTTTCTGGACAATGGGAGCTTCCAGATCCCGAGGAAGCTGCATCTGGGCCAGATTGACCTTATCTCGGACCTCCTGGGCCGCCACATCCACATCCTTGTCCAGTACGAACTCCACCATGATCTGGGAGGTCCCTTCTCTGGAAGTGGACTGAATGGTCTTGACGCCTGCAATGGTGTTGATTTGCTCTTCCAGAACGTCGGTGACGTCGGAGTCCATGATCTCGGGATCGGCGCCCGGAAGTCTGGATGAAACCGACACCGTGGGGAACTCGATTTCGGGATACAGGTCGACGCCCATATTCTGAAAAGCGATGTAGCCAAAGATAAGAATTCCGGCGGTCAAGAGAATAACGGTTACCGGCCGCTTTATTGCTGTGTCGGAAAGAAACATGTGCTTGGCTTTCGGCTAGGACTGGTTATCCGGAAGTTTCATGAAAGGGCACCCTGGGTAAAGACTTCAAATAACTGGTTTTCTTCTTTTCGATTCCTCCTGGGATTTTCCTGTCTTCCCAGACAAATCAGATATGAATGCAGAAGACCTTCCAGGGAGAGGGCCAGGATCTGTTTTCCGACCGGACGGAACTGCCCGGCCTTGATCCCCTGGGCGAAAATGTTTTCCACCCGGTTCAGAAACGTTTCATACCGCTCCAGAATATCGGGAGAGAATCCTGCCCGACTGTCACAGACATTGGTGGCGGTCCCCTGGAACAAGAGCCGAAAATATTCCTGGTGTTTCCAGAAGAAGCTGATCCGCAGAAGGAAATAGCTCTCAATTTTCTCCAGGGGACTCCCGGCTGACTCAAAAACCGCAGACGCTTCCTTCTCCAGTTGATCTAGCTTGGTGTGGAGAATTTCCGTATGCAGATTAGCCTTGTTTTCAAAGAACTTGTAGAGCGTGCCGACCGCGAACTCTGCCCGGCGTGCGATCTCTTCCATGGTCGTCGACACGTACCCCTTCTCGGCGAAGACGCTTTCAGCCGCGCTGATGATCTCACCTCGATGTTGAAGAAAGGCGCGTTCTTTTCTGGAAAGCTGAACGGAAACTCCGTCGGGCAATTTATCCTCCATAAACAGCTTACTACAAAATCACTATAATTAGAATTCATATTATGAATTTATATTCATGGCCATTTAGGTCGGGCCGACTACACCACAGAGACACAGAGAAGATTAACCCCTAACCGCTGACCCCTGACCTCAGGCGCTCCTTCGGAGCGATGCCTAAAAGGTGAGTGTAGGGGCCGCTCTGTGAGCGGCTTCCTGAATCGGCGCACTGAGGCGCCTCCCACACTCCGGACCCGTGGAACGTGGAACGCGCTGGTCGAAGACCAGCGACGGCCCCCATCGGTTTGCTAGGGGTACCTCCGAATCGATACTATGGAAACCCATGAAATGGAAGCCGTTACTGGGAACTGCAGGTGCCATTTTCCTGGGCCTGGTGCTGTTGGTGGCAACCTGGGCCAAGGGGCTGGAACCGGGAGCGTTTGCCGAGCAGATCCGGCTGGAGGAATTGGATTTTCTTTTTTCTGCCCGAACCGTCACGCTGCTGGCACTGGCTTTGGAGGCAGGACTGGGAACCGTCTTGTTATTGGGCCTTCGCCGAATCTGGATCCTGATTCCCACCACCCTGCTGGTGACCTTTTTTGTTTTTCTCACCGGACGAAATTACTGGCTGGTGATGAATGGTTTACGCGATCCCGATGCCGCCTGTGGCTGTTTCGGAAGTTTGCTGGAGCGCACGGCCGGGGAGGCCTTCTGGCAAGACCTGCTCCTGTTGGTTCCTCCGCTTTTGCTTGCCTTCTGGGGCCGCCGGTCGGGTCGCCAGGCTTTTCCCTGGCGTCGTCTGGCTGCCGCTTTTCTGGCCATGTCCGGGGTGCTGTTCTGGGCGGGGACCAATACGGGTTTGCAAATGGTTGACATCGCCGCCGAAATCGGGGAGGAGATCGAGGAGACCGACGTTGAGCTTTTCCTGCCGACCCAGGAGTATCTACTGGTGATAGAAGATCAAGAGGTCCCGGAGGCCACCATCTACCATTGCGAAGAGTCGGTGAGCTTCCTGGTGGTGAACCCGCAGGTGTCCCATTCCATCCTTCTAAGGATCAAATCTCAGACGGTGGAAACGATCGCCTCCGATGGGGTTGCTCCCCAAGCCGATGGGGCCATGACGGTTCCATCGGAGGGAGTCTTTATTCCTCAGGGGAAGTTTCAGGTCGGCCCGGAAGGGATCGCCTTCAGGGTGGAGGGTGTTGAATTGAGCCTGAGGAGCAGTTCTTCCGACGGCGGATAATTTCAACGACTCCGAAACACTTATCGGAGTTTCACGTTATCTTGTAGAGGGCCGGATGGGTGGAATTTGCCTCTGTGCTCTCTTTTCTTGTATAAGAGCTAATGCAATGTGTTTTTCTAAACAGTTCATTCTTCTGACGTTCATCTTGTCTCTCACCTCTCCTTTCCTTTCCGGCCAGAGCCGTTCGGCTCAAGTTGCCGACATCGATTTTCTGGAGGAGAGCAACCTGATCTTCGTGGGAAAGCTGGTGGAGAAGGAGAGTTATTGGAGCGATGACCATCGTTTTATCTTGACCCGGCACCTTTTTCAGGTGCAGGACTCCGTTAAAGGAGATCCGGCCTATCTGGCGGAGATCATCGAATACGGGGGCAGGGTGGGGGAACTGGCCCAGCAAGTCACACACACAGCTCGTTACCGGCTGGGCCGGGAGTACCTTGTCTTTTCTTATCTTGACGACTTGCAGCGCAACCGGACATTGGCCGGTACTCTCGGGCAGTTCCAGGTCATCAATGGTGGCTCCGATCAGCGTGTCGTTCGCATCTATCCCTCCCATCCCCTGGCACTGACCCTGGGCGGACAGCCCTTGAGTACCTTTCAGGAGCTTGAAGTCTTCTCTGCGAAGCTGCGTGCCACCCTGGAGGAACTGACGAGACCGGAAGAATAAGGGTTGTGATGGCTGCAAAGAGTTGGAAGCAATCGATCGTGTTAGGTTTTCTGGTGGTTGCCTTCGGGCTTGCGCACAGTGGATATGTCGTGAGTACCTTGAGTAGTGGTGCGGCTTCTGTGCGTTGGTTTGTGGTGGATTATCCCATCGAGATCCAGATCTGGGAAGGTTTTACGGATCAGTTGCCTCAGGTGGTGGACGGCAGCGATCCCAGGGCTGCCCTCAGGGAAGCCCTGGAACGGTGGATGAGGACCACTTCCATCACTTTTGTGCTGGGTGAGGATACCTCGGTTTCAGATGCCGGTTTTGATCAGCGATGGCCAGGGCAGAGTCGATCTAGTACCATTAATCTTGTCACCGTCGCCGATACTGCAGCCAACCGCGACCTCTTTTCAGGAACTACCATAGGCTTGTCGATCGGGACCTTTAACTCCGCCACCGGTCGGCTTCTGGATCGGGATCTGGTCCTCAATCCGAGTGAGACCTGGACAACGGTTAAAGATAACGAAGCCGATGTCCAAAACATCTTTGATACTGCGTTGCATGAATTTGGACACCATCTCAATCTGAATCACAGCGTCAGCCGGGCCTCCACCATGTTCTTTAGCGGGAGTCGCGCCTTCAGTCCGCGTTTTGACGTGCTTTCGTGGGATGACATTGCGGGTGTAAATGTGTCGTATCCCATGGTGGGATTGAACCAGGTCACCGGAACGATTTCCGGGACCGTAACGCGTGAAGGGGTACCGGTTTTTGGAGCTTTTGTGGTAGCCGTGGATGAGCACGGCGTCCTGTCTTCCAACGCCATCACCGTTACCGACGGAGCCTACCAGTTACGCTTCCTGCCGCCCGGGGACTATAACCTGTATGTCGAGCCGCTCGATAGTCCTTCCACCCCGGACAATATAACCGGCGGCCTTTTTGATCAGACCATGGTGACTGATTTTCTTCCCATGTTCTTCAATGATGTTCAGACATCGTCCGTGACCGTCATTGCCGGTCAAACGGTGTCAGGCCGTGACTTTCAGGTGACCCAGGGAAATGCCACCCTAGACCCGATATTTTTGGAAGCCGATCCTGATCCGTTTACGGTGTCTTCGTATACTCTGGATGCAGCCACCGCCGTTCAAGGTGAGGACACCGTGTTGTTGGTGGGAGGTGATGGGGTCGACTCGCTGATCGACAATCAGGGAGTCTTTTTCTTATCGGACAAGCTGGTGACGGGGAGCCTGGCGGTCAACGGTACCTTGAGTAATGGGGATCCGATCAAGGGTTATAACGTTTCCGTACCTTTGGATACACCCAAGGGTGAATTCCCCCTTTTTCTCGATAACGGAACCAGCGAAACAGGGATGATCACAGGGGGGCTCGAGGTCTTCTCTCCCTTCCGCTATCTGCAGGCCTTCGGACAGTTTGCGGATGTTCCCGGATCGATCACTTCCGGGGTGTTTCTGGTCAACACCGACCTGAATCAGTCCGTCAGCGGAAAGATTTCGGCACGGGGAAGCAGCGGAGACCGCACGGCGATTGATCTGGGGAGTCTCACCTCCGATGCCAACAGTGACCTGGATTTCAATCTGGCGGCAGGTGGGTCACTTTCCGTGACCACCAGTGGAAGCTCCCAGTTCGTTGGTTCCTTACGTGCCCGGGCCGACCGCAGAATCGGGGGAACGGTCCTGTTTGAGTCGGACACGGGAACCACAGGGGTGGGCCCCAGCCGGCCTCTCTATACCTTTCTTGCCCCGATCGAGGTCAAGGGCGGAGGCCTCACCGTGAATACAGGTCTGGCCCTCACCAATCTGGATGATCGGCCGGTCAAGGTGTTTGTTCAACTCCAGAATCCCGCCGGCCAGGCGGTGGGAAATAACATCCTGGACCTGGGTGCCAATGGCCACCTGTCCAGTTTTATTACCGAATTGATCAGCAGCGTTGGCTCGGATTTCGATGGCTCCGCTTTGGTAACGGCGAATCGTCCCATTGGCGCCACCGTGATTGGCACCAGACCAGGCGTTTTCACCACCTTTCCGGTCATCCAGAACCGGATTTTCACACGCAGCTTCTTCGCTCAGTTCGCCCATGTTGGTGATCTGAGCTCCAAGCTAATTTTGTTGAATCCCTCGCCTGAACGGACCGCCAACGTGACCATTCAGGTGCGCAATCAGAGTGGTTCCAACACTTCGGTGACCCTGAGCGGGGAGTTCTTGTCCAGTGGGGCCAAGAGTCTTTCCATTTCTCCTCTTGGATCGGTGATTCTGGAGACTCAAAGTGACGTGCTGGGATCGCTTGAGGTGATGACCCAGGATATTCCGGTGGGCGGAATCGTCCTTTTCAGCTCGCCGGCCACCGGCACCGCGGGTGTGGGAGAAGGTTTTCCCCAGACCGACTTCGTTCTGCCGATTGATCGTGCCGCCCCGGCCACCGACACCGGGATTGCCATCGTGAACGTCCAGGATCAGGCGGTGACGCTCACCCTGAACGCCCGCGATACAGCCGGAACCATCGTGGCTACCCAATCGATTTCTCTAGCGGCCCGTCAGCAGCTGGCCGAATTTCCCAATGACGCGACCCTCGGTCTCGGCTTGCCGGATACCTTTGTGGGTTCTTTGTGGGTTGAGGCCAGTGGTGAAGTGGCTGCCACCGTCATCCGCGTCTCTCCCGGTATCCTCACCACCTTTCCGGTGGTCCCACTGGCGGAGTTTATTACCCAGGCCAACTAGGGAGAACCTGACCGCTAACCCCTACTGCAGCTAAAAAAAATTCGAAATTCGAAGTCCCAAATTCGAAACAGATTTCAATAAAGATTTCGGATATAGGAGTTCAAACTTCGGATTTTTTGACAGGTTGTAGCGGCCGCTCTATGAGCGGCCCGCCGGAATCGGCACCCAGAGGCGCTTCCCACACACCGGACACGTGGAACCAGGAACCTGGAACGCGCTGGTCGAAGACCAGCGGTCAGCCGGTCAGCTTTTCCAGCTCCTCCACCAGCTTCTTGAGGGCGACGGCTCGATGGGAAACCCGGTTTTTTTCTTCCACCGTCATTTGGGCAAAGGTTCTCTCGAGCGGTTCATAGTAGAAGACGGGATCATAGCCGAATCCATGATCACCCCGGGGCGTTCGGGTGATTCGTCCCGCGACCTCTCCCACCACCTCAATCACCCGAGACGGGAGGATCAAACAGATGGCGGATACAAAACGGGCGGATCTCTCGGCTTCCTCGGGGAAGGAGTCCATCATTTCAAGCAGCTTGGCAATGCGCTTTTCATCGGTCGGGGCAAAGCGGGCGGAACGAATTCCGGGCTCTCCTCCCAACCCATCCACCGCCAGTCCGGAGTCCTCAGCCAGGGCTGGAATTCCTGTTAATCTTTGATAATGCAGGGCTTTTAAATGTGCGTTCTCGGAGAAAGTGGATCCTGTTTCCTCGGCCTCGGGGAGACTGCTGTGCTGGTCGAGAGATTCGAGGTCGATCTCGAACCGGGAGAGCGCGAGACGGATTTCCCGCACCTTTCCGTTATTGTGGGTTGCCAGAAGAAAGCGCAATCTGCGGGTCGGGTTCACAGCAAAATAAATCCGAGATGTTTTCCAGCTGTTGCTCGAGAACCAGCTTTTGCTCGCCCACAAGTGTTTGGATACCCTCGCCGGCAAGTCCCAGGAGAGTGTCCAGTTGGGGTCCTGAAAATGGGTTTTCTTCGGCTGTCCCCTGGACTTCGACATAGAGACCCTGACCCGTCATCACCACGTTCATGTCGACTTCGGCTGCAAAATCCTCCTCGTACCCAAGATCCAGTACCGGGTTTCCGGAAACGATGCCAACGCTGATAGCGGCCACATAGTCTTGAAGCACGGGTTTCTCCAGAAGTTTTTCCTTCTGGAGCTTGGCCGTAGCCAGGGCCAGAGCCACAAAGGCCCCTGTGATGGAGGCGGTCCGGGTCCCTCCATCTGCCTGAATGACATCACAGTCGATCCAGACGGTCCGCTCTCCCAGGGCCTTCATATCGACCACAGAGCGGAGGGAACGGCCGATCAGTCTTTGGATTTCCTGAGTTCGGCCCGACGGTCTACCCCTGGCGGCTTCTCTTCTCATTCTGGTGCCGGTCGAGCGCGGAATCATACCGTATTCAGAGGTGACCCATCCCTGCCCGCTGCCTCGGAGGAAGGGGGGAATCTTCTCCTCAACACTGGCGGTGCAAATCACACGCGTTTCGCCGCACTCGATGAGTGCCGAGCCTTCGGCGTGCTTGTTGTAGCCGGGAACGATGTTAATCGGCCTGAGTTGATTGGTTTTGCGACCGTCGTTTCGTGCGGGCATGACAGGACATTCTTACATAAAGGGCTCACGGATGGAAACATGTCCGGCCAGAGTAGGACGTTCCTGACCCTCAACCAGAAAGCGAACTCGACTGATCGATTCAATGTTCTCCCTGAGTGAGCGGGTCACGGAGTAGAGCGCCGAAAGTTCTACTGCTATCCCACCCAAAAGGGGATGAACCACCTGGCGGGATAAGTCGACCAGGGCTGTCCCGTCCTCGAGCAGGAAAACCTGCCTCAAACGCGCCTCCGGGGCGAAGATCTGAAATTCCTCGTCGCTGGGCCCTTTCAGCACTTCATGAATGATCTGACGGGCAGTCAGGATGATGTCATCGGTTCGGAAGATGGAGCGAGTTTCCCAGATCAACACTTCCGCATTCTCCGAATTCACCAAGGCCACCCAGGCGTCGG
This sequence comes from Acidobacteriota bacterium, assembly GCA_036338555.1. Taxonomy (GTDB): domain Bacteria; phylum Acidobacteriota; class UBA6911; order RPQK01; family JADFOI01; genus JAPYTY01. Next base: position 20,332 of record JAYZBY010000037.1, read on the forward strand.
CAGGGGCAGGGTCAGCCGCAGCAGGTATCTCCTGGACCGGAATTTCCTGGACGGGATTGTCCTGGACAGGAATATCCTGGACGGTGATTTCGCTGAACTCGTCGGAGGTCTGGGCATCCAGATGATCGAGAGTCGCCGAAGGCCGGTAGAAGTAGAGAGTGATTTCCAATTCGCCTGAACTTCTCGCCTCTAACGCACTGGATTCGAGGTCAAGCATTTGTTGGGCGGCCTCTCTCACCGCCTCCTGGCGCCTGCGTTCTGCGAAATAGAGCAAGGAGGTCACCGTCACGACCAGGCAGACCAGGCCCAGGGCAATGAGTATGGTGCGATTGTCCTTCATCGATCGTTCATTTCCGGTTCAGTTGCCGGGGCGTCCTCCAGGAACATCACGATGGCTCTGGAGATAGCAGCTGCCAGCTGTTCCTGGAATTCCAACGAAATAAGCATGTCCTGGTCCTCCGGATTGGTCAAAAAGCCCGCTTCCACCAGTATCGCCGGCGCGGCGACCGGAGCCAGGACCGCCAGAGGGATCTCCCGGACGCTGTTTTGGACTCCCCAAAGGAGATTCAGTTCCCTTTGGGCCTGCCGTGCCAACCGTTGACTCGAACCCAAGTACTGTCCCTGACCCTGGCCCCAGGACACCAGCCTGCCATTTTCGTTGGTGGGCAGATCATTGGAGCCGGCTGGGAGACTCCCCGGCGTTCCATCCTCTTTTTCTGCCCGAATCTCTGGATATCGATGCAGATAGACGATGGGACCGCGGGTTTCAGGTGAAGGTGTCCCCCCGATGTGAAGGCTCAAATAGGCTCTGGAGCGATAATAATTGCCAACCGACCCTCTTTGCTCGACAGCCAGTTCGACGTCGCGAGTGCGCGTCAGCATGGCCCGGTAGCCGTATTTTTTGAGCTGTGCTTCGATCAGGTTGGCGATCCTCAGAGTCAGATTCTTTTCAGCCATGCCTTCCATCGAATGGACCCCAAAGTCCCCTCCTCCGTGTCCGGGATCAATGGTGATGATGTTTTCCAAAACACTCTGGGGGAGGGTGGGTGTTTCGATTGGACTCGGTACAGAGGGGACCACATCAGGATTGGAAGAAAGTCGGGAAGTGGTGCCCCGTGTGTCCGGCACCAATGGAGCGGCATGAACGTCGATGATCCTGCGGGTGGGGCCATTGAGAGTCGATTCCCGGAAGCTGTGGTAAAGATCTCCCTTCTTGATACGGAAGGCTCCATAAACGTTGCTGGGATCAAATTCAACGGAAAGTACCAGACGGCGGTCGGGAAGGGTAGAGGGAAACTCCGGTCGTACCAGAAATTCAGAGAATTCGACTTGAATGTAGTCCTCAAATTCGCGAATCCGAATAGGAGCGTCAAAGGTTGGCTCGAAAACAACTCTCACATGATCCGGGAAGTTGCTGACCCTTATCTGGACCTGATTGTCCTCCAGGGCCTTCATTCGATAACGCATCCGAGCGAATCGGTCGAGGCTGCGGTCCGACACCAAAGGCAGGACCTTGGTGAGGAAGTCTTCGCTCACATACCATTGATTCGGTTCTTTCCTCCAGGCGGGTGAGGAAAGAAGAATGTATTCTCCCTCGAAACGGACCAGGGGGCGACCGTCCACCAGTTGGAGAGTTCCCCGCAACCCTTCGATGGTCAGGAGACCTCCACGTTCGCTCCACTCGAAACCCACAATCTCAGCCAAATCGGCCAAGGGAAAATAGACCTGGTTATCTTTGATTTGAGAGTCGACCGAGTGTTTTCTTTCGCCTATCCAAACCTCAATTTCTTGAAAGAGAGGTGCGGCCTGAAGCAGGTCCTGAGAGTCGCTGGGTAGTGGACCTATTCCGATCAAAAGGAGATAGATCGCGGTGAAAAGGCAGGCGGTGACAAGCAGAGGTGTGAGACTTCTCGAGAACATTCAATTTGCAGCATTATACAGGAGTCGGCAGACAGGCTGTCGGGCCGCTCGCAGAGCGGCCGCTACAATAGGTGCGCCCCCGATGTGTTGGCTGGAAATTGGGAGAGAGGACAAAGGAAAGAATCTTCTTCTCTGTGTCTCCGTATCTCTGTGGTGAAAATTCCGTTGAAACGTGAAACGTGGAACCTGAAACGCGCTGGGCGAAGACCAGCGGTCAGCGAGCCATCTGACGATACTTTTGAGGCAGTTCCGGAACGACCATCGGATCGGAGCCAAGTTCCAAAAGTAATTTGGCTGCGCTCGGGTGGGGGCCGGAGGGTTTTTTGTTAAAGTTGATGATTCCCGCTCCGATAATACCTTCCGCAATACTCCACGGCGTTTGTAGGAAAACGTCAATCAGATCCAGCCTGGCACCGCTGTCCACCAGGAACCGAATGATCTCGTTCGCTCCAATGTAGGCGGCTCCATGCAAGGCGGTCCAGCCGTTCTCGCCGACGGTATTGACGTCGACTCCTTCTTCAACCAACAGCTTGACGACGACCAGAGCGTTGTCGTACTCCTTTTGGGATGTTCGGTCCATCTTGTGGGCCAGGCCCGCTGCTCCCATCAACGGCGTCATTCCCTTGTCGGTCCCCAACTGCGGGTCGGCTCCCTTTTCGATCAGGAGACGGACCATAGCCACATCGGCGGCTGTGCTGGCCGCCAGAAGCGGTGTCGTTCCGGCCATGCTAACCCGGGCGCCTCCGCTACCCTGGATCCGTGTTGCCCTGAGTTGAGCGTTCGGGTCGGCTTCCCGTTCCAGGAGTGCCTTCACCAACTCTCGCATGTTGGGTCGGTACAAGTGAGCGTTGGTGCCCAGGTGTTCGGCGGCGCTGCCCAGGGCCGCCAATCCTTCCAGCAAGGCGTAGTGCAGAGCGGTAATGCCGTCGCCGTCGGCCGTATTGGGATCTGCGCCCTTCTCCAGCAGGATGAGTGCGATTTCTTCGTGGCCGCGGCTGGCCGCGGCCACCAGGGCGCTGCCCCATCGTGGTGAGGTCTCATTGACGTCCACACCGGCTGCCAGCAAGGTTTCAACGGAATCCAGATTGCCCTGTTGGGCGGCAAAAAGCAGGGGGGTAAAGCCGCTGGTGGATTGGGCATGGACATCCGCTCCATGTTCGATCAACGCCCGCGCGACTTCGGGGTGATTTTGTTCTACGGCCCACATCAGAGCCGTTTGTCCCCGCCGGGTTTCCCGATCGTTCACATCGGCTCCGTGGGTTAGCAGCAAGTTCACCATCCCAACGTTGCCGCTGCGGGAGGCCGTCATGAGGGCGGTCTCTCCGGTCTGCTGGACAGCGTTTGGATTGGCCCCGGCCTTCAACAGTCTTTCCACCATGGCAGCGCTGCCGTTGGTACAGGCCAGCGAAAGTGGAGTCACGCCATAGTGATTGGCGGCGTTCACATC
>JAYZBY010000038.1:0-5160 GCA_036338555.1 Acidobacteriota bacterium
CGCCTGCAACTGGCTCGTGTGATCGATCTCTATGTGATTCGTGCTTTTCTCCTCTACTTCGTGCTGACCCTGTCGATAGTGGTCTCCCTGTTTTACCTGTTCACTTTTTTTGAGCTGATCGACGATGTCTTCGCCAACGACATTTCCCACCTTCTGATCCTGGACTACTTCTTCTACTTACTTCCCCATATCCTGATGCTTCTGGTACCCATTTCGGTGTTGATCGCAACCCTGATCACTTTTGGGTTGCTCGACAAAACCAATCAGGTCATTGCATTGAAGGCCTGTGGAGTCAGTATTTATCGAATGGCTATGCCGGTTCTGGCGCTGACGATACTGGTGAGCGCCTTTACCTTCATCGTACAGGAGTACGTCCTCCCCTACGCCAACCAGAGACAGGACAATTTGAGAAACATCATCAAGGGCCGCCCTGTTCAAACTTACTATCAACTTGGGCGCAGTTGGATTTTTGGCCGTGAAGACCGACTGTATAACTATAACTATTTCGATTCGGATCGAGATGTCTTCGCCGAAATATCCATCTACCAACTCGACATTCGGGCAAATCGAATCTTTCACCATACCTATGCCCGAACAGCAGCCTGGAATTCCGCAAGCCGCAGCTGGAAACTGTACGATGGCTGGGAGCGGAGCTTCACGGAGAATGGTGTTGAATATTCCACCTTTGAAGAGACATCCTCACCGATGAAAGAGGAACCCGCTTACTTTGAAGAAGAAGTAAAAGAGTCGAGTAAAATGACTTATCTTGAACTTGAAGACTACATTCAAGATCTCCAGCAAGGTGGTTTCGAGGTGGATCATCTGAGAACCGAACTCTACAAGAAACTTTCCTTCCCGGTCGTGAGTTTTATCATGTCGATTCTGGGAGTTCCCTTCTCTCTTACCATCGGTCGTCGGGGAGCACTTCACGGCATTGCAATCGGCGTTTTTTTAGGGATTGTCTATTGGGGAGCCTTTGGCGTCTTTGGCATCCTCGGCACCAATGGGCTACTTTCGCCTGTGTTGGCAGCCTGGGGTCCTAACATCCTGTTTGGGGCAGGCGGATTTCTTTTCTTGCTGGGAGTTCGGACCTGACTATCGACCATTAAGCCCAGCCTTCCCAATTGACCTGGCTCCATTTTTCCGACTTGACAATTCTCACGGCTCTTGCGTAAATTTCTTGGATCAGTAAAGATAGTCACTTCCTGCTCGGGACGGTTTGCTGAATTGTCGCACAAGGAAGGTAAACTGAGGCAGCAAAGAAGTTATCTCGGTCCGGGCTGGTGGCTGAGCACACCGAAAGTGGTAGAATGTCCAGAAGGCATCAGACATGAAGGCTTGGGTAGCAATAGCACGATGGTTTGACAACTCCGTGGGAGTTCAGCCGGTCTCCGAAAACGAAGCGCTGGACATTGATTGGGTACGCTCAATTCCATTTGTGATGCTTCATCTGATGTGTTTTGGGGTTATCTGGGTGGGATGGAGCTGGACAGCCGTTCTTGTTGCCGTGTCCCTTTACTTCCTGCGCATGTTTGCCATCACGGGCTTTTATCATCGTTATTTCTCACACCGCAGCTTTGAGACCTCACGCTGGACCCAGTTTCTGTTTGCCGTCTGGGGGAACACCGCCGTTCAAAAAGGACCTCTGTGGTGGGCGGCACATCACCGCCACCATCACCGCCATTCCGACAAGGAAACCGACGTCCATTCTCCCCATACATCCGGATTCTTCTGGAGCCATATCGGATGGATTACCTGCAAAGGAAACTTCACAACTAACATGAAGGCCGTTCCCGATCTGGCCAAGTTTCCCGAACTCCGTTTCCTGGATCGCTTCGAGACAATGGTTCCCATCCTTCTGGCCACGTCGCTCTTCGGCTTGGGCTCCCTGCTGCAATTTCTGGCCCCTCAACTGGAGACCACCGGTCCTCAACTTCTCATCTGGGGCTTCTTTATCTCCACTATCGTGCTCTTCCATGGCACCTGTACGATTAACTCCCTCGCTCACCTCATAGGGAGAAAACGCTATCGGACCTCCGATGAGAGTAGAAACAGCCTGTTCCTGGCTTTGATCACCCTGGGTGAGGGCTGGCACAACAATCACCACCACTTTTCCGCTTCCGTTCGCCAGGGTTTTTACTGGTGGGAGATCGACATCACTTATTACGTGTTGTACCTATTTTCTCGAATCGGTCTGATTTGGAATCTAACCCCGGTTTCGGAAGCTACCCGCAACATTGGGAGAATGTAAGGCCAGCACCTTCTGAAAGCTTTTCCGAGCAACCTCCCAGCCCTACCGAACACCCTTGTGGTACCATCGATCCATGCTGAACCAGGCCTTCCGGGATGCACAAATAGCGACTCGACTGGTCTATAAACCCGGCCTTCCGGTTAGCCTCATCTTCTTTGTCACCTCCCGCTGTAATCTGCTGTGTACACACTGCTTTTACTGGGAAGAGCTCAACAAGAAAAAAGACGAACTGACGCTATCCGAGATCGAAACAATCAGCCGCAGTCTCCCCAACCTTCTCACACTTTCTTTGACCGGAGGAGAGCCCTACCTGAGAGCGGACCTGCCCGATATCGCTGCCGCCTTTGAACGCAACTCCAAGGTTCGAAACATCCAGATTCCCTCCAACGGCCTTCTCGTAGACCAGGTCGTATCTCGAGTCGAGGACCTGATGAAGAAAGTTCGCAAAGCACGAGTATCCACAGGGGTTTCTCTGGATGGACCTGAGGATGTTCACAATCGGATTCGCCAAAACCCCAAGAGCTACGCAAGAGCGTTGGAGACACTTGCGGAACTGAAAAAACTAAAGCCTCACTTCCCAAACCTTTCCGTGGGAGTCGCCCTGACAGTCTCTTCTGCCAACCAAGACCGGCTGGATGAATTCTACGATTTGATTGACCGGGAACTCCAGCCGGATGCCGTCACCATCACTCTGGTTCGCGGGAATCCTATCGACCCCTCGCTCCGAGAGGTCGATTTCAAACGCTACCAGGAGTTCTCCCAACGGGTCCTCCGCTATCGCAGGGCCCACCGTCTTACCGACAGCTGGATGGATCGCCTGGTTATGGCCAAGGAAGAGGAGACCTATCGACTGATCGGTGAAGCTGCCCAGGCCGAGCAACGCATTTCGCCCTGTTATGGCGGAGAACTCATCGGCATCCTGAGCGAGACCGGGGAGGTTCATGTATGTGAAACATTGGATAAGAGCATGGGCAACATTCGCGACTACGAGGGTAACTTCGCGAAGCTCTGGCGAAGCGAACGGGCTGATTCAGGCCGACGCTTTCAAAAGGAACTCGGCTGTCAGTGCACCTATGAGTGCGCCATGAGCATTAATTCGCTTTTCAACCCCAGACGCGCTCTACGAATTCTGGGAAATTCCATCAGTAAGTAGCTTGGTCGTCGCCTTGCCGTGGGCGCACGGCCGTGCGTCCCTACTTCAGGCTGTCAGACATCGCTCAGAAGGAAAGCCAGAGTCCGGGTCAGGGGATAAGTCTTCTATGTGCTTTGTGTCTCTGTGGTGGAGGTCTTCTATAGCAGGCGCCCCTTGGGGTCAAAGATGGAAAATCGTGCCAGGCCCCATTTTTGAAGCCGAAACTGAACGCCCGTCCATAGAACGCCCAGACCATACCTGATAGACCGCGAAAAATTGATCATTGAAGCCTCTGGAAAATAGCGGGTGGGGCAGCTAACCTCGCCAATGCCAAATCCGAAGTAGAGTGCCTGGACGATAAACTGGTTATCGAAAACAAAATCGTCTGAATTTTCCTCCAGGGGCAACGTCTCGAGAACTCGTCGCGAGAAGGCACGATATCCCGTGTGATATTCAGACAACTTGGCCAGGGTCATCATATTTTCCACCGAGGTCAAAAAACGATTCGCGATATATTTGTACAATGGCATGCCTCCTTTGAGAGCCATTCCACCCAGAATCCGCGATCCCAGGACCAGATCATACTCCTCGCTAACCACCATGGAGGCCATGGCGGGAATCAACTTCGGTGTGTATTGATAATCGGGATGCAGCATGATAAAAACATCGGCTTCAAGCTTGAGTCCCTCCCGATAACAGGTCTTTTGATTGCCACCGTAGCCACGATTGGCGGGATGAATAAAGGTTGAAACACCCAGCTGCTCCGCTACCGAAACCGTTTCGTCTTGACTGGCATCATCAACGAGCAAGATTTCGTCGACCAGATCCTGTGGAATTTCCCGATAAGTGCGCTCAAGCGTTGCCGCTGCATTGTAGGCAGGCAAAACAACAACGATCCTCTTCCCTTGGAGCATAAGATCCGTAATTATAACAGTTTGCGCCTACTGAAAGCAGCCCGATGCAACCGCCCGTAGCTGATTTATTTCCCTTCCCCTTGACCCAACCAGGTCCTCAACGAAATTACCAAAGAGCTCGCTACTACGATCTCGGCCCAGGCCATTTCAAAGAAGAGAAACCCGCCTGCCTTGAGAGCAAATCCCCAGCCCCGCAGCCTTCTGGTATAGAGCAGGAAAGGCACATTGCACAGACCAAAGACGGCCAGCAACACGAGCGCCAGATTTCCATAACCCGGGTTGAGCGGTGTCAAGATAAAGCCCAAAAGTATTGGACCCGTCAAAAACAATGATAACAACCGGTGAGGACGATGAGCCCGTAAAGCGAACCGGCGCTGATTGGGACTGAGCTTGATGGCCGCCAGATCGCGAATTCTCCGCCAGTCTTCCTTGAGGATCGCGGCAAATGAATAACGCTTCAGATGAACGCCTTCAAGGGATCGATCAATCACAAAGTGAAACCCTTGTGTTCCCAGAAGAATCCCCAGGCCGAAATCTTCCGCCGTCTTGAACCGGAAATCAAATCCACCGACACGTTCCAGGATCTCTCGCCTGATACAGAAGATCGGGGTATGCAGGAAAGGACTGAGAGTATCGGTGCTCTTGTAGAGAAAACAGATGCTGAGATTCTTGAAGTTGGTCAGAAAGTCATCCCAGGGGATGACCTCAGAATAGGAACCCAAGACTCCTATGATATCTGAACGATGGGAATACAAATCAAGGCTTTCGCGAATCAGCTCGATGCTTTGCCTGGTCAGCACAATATCCGCATCCAGAAACAGTACAAAGGGATGGCTTGCCTGCCGGACTCCCTGGTTCCGTGC
>JAYZBY010000039.1:0-14631 GCA_036338555.1 Acidobacteriota bacterium
CACGCCTCCATCCAGTTGTGATAGATCGCTCTTCCCGAACTGAAAGAAACTGGCCAGCTGGGTGCCTTCGCTGTTGAATCTAATCCAGGCCGGAGCCGCTGCGTTCTCTCCAAAGATCTCACTCACCAATCGGGCCACCTGGACACCCGGTGCTATTTCCAGGGTTCCCATTGCGGTGGAACCTTCAGCAAGCAGCTCGAGTTCCAGCTGGACGGAATCGGAAGAGCGGTTCAGCAGCGCCAGGCCGTTAAAGCCATCGGCTCCCTGCGGCAGAACCGGGAAATAGAGGCTGGTCGAACCGGGATCAGAGTCGGGATCGGGATCGGGGTCCTCACCCAGGACCGTGATGCTTTCGATGATGACCAGGTTCTGGTTGGTCAGCGGGGCGCCGGCATCAATCAGCGGAATTTCAGAGAAAACCCCTCCATCCAAATTTACGATGGGCAGGGCGGCAATGGCATCCACCACGCTCATGCCGTTGCCCAGAACTCGACCAAAAGCGGTAAAGCCGCCGTTTTGATCATCAAGGTTATCTGCATTGTTGGCCAGATTGAAAAACCACTGGGTGGTCGCGCTGTCGGGGTCACCTCCCAGCTTAGCCATGGCGATGGTTCCCCGCGTGTTGGAAATGCCCGGCTCGTTGGTGATGGGATCCACCTCCGGCACATCAAGCGGACTGGGAAAGGTGGCCTGGAAACCTCCACCCTGGACAATGAATCCGGGGACCGAACGATGGAAGAAGGTGTTGTCATAGTCACCCCGGTTCACGATCCCAACAAAATTGGCCACGGTGATCGGGGTGTCCTGGTCGAACAGCTCGACGTCTATGGTTCCCACAGCGGTTGTGAACCGAATCGTCGTCTGGGCATGGACCGCGGAGACTGCCGACAGACTCCACACCGCCACCAGGGCCAGAATCCTGCAAAACCACTTGTTTCCCATCTCTGTTTTTTTGAGTTCCTTTCGAGTCCTCTTCAAATAATGCAAAACACCGCCGAGTATGCCGAACCAGTCATCATCTTGTCTAGCCATCGGGTTCAAAACCCAACAGTTTCCTCACGGTTTACGGCCACTGACAATGAAACCCAGGACGGCACAAAAGAAGCACCTCTTCCGATCAGCTTCTTTCAGATCCTCAAACCATGCGGTCACGTCAGTCGGGAAGATTTCTCCTGCCTTTACCAGACGGCTCAACGGACCTTCCGCCACGCGTCGGAACAGAGGGAAGGAAAGCAGAACGGAATGAGAACTGATGGTGATGTCGAGAAGCCCTTTCTCTCTGAAGAACCGAGGCAGCTGGCGGCCCACCCAGCCATGGGGAGCAGAATCGGTCAATATCTGTCCGATGCGGCGTGTCAGCTCGCAGTCGGGTGCGTCCACTACAACTCCTCCATAGTCCAGATCGTAAAGCACCATGTGCCCGCCGGGGCGCACCACCCGGAACATTTCTTCCAGAACACGCTGCAGATCTTCCACATAAAGTAGAACCCTCTCCGATCGGCATAGATCGAAGGAGTGATCTGTGAAATCGAGATGATGAGCATCACCGACTCCGTACTCGATAGGAAGGGATGTCCCCGCGATCCGCCTTCTGGCTTCTCCGATCATGAGCTCACTCTTGTCGATTCCGACAACCCGTCCATCCGACCCTACCAGGCTGGAAAGGCGCTGGGTTTCCAGGCCCGGACCACAGCCTATATCCAGGATATGATCCCCGGGGCGGACCGGACATACCTCCCGCATCCGCTGCTTGTATTCCTGGACCGATTCCAGGGCATCAATGGCATCCAAGAAGCTTATGAGGACCTCGGCTTCCTCCTGCCGGTCATCCTGGAATCCTTGATGGATATCGGGCATGGTTCAGTACTCAGTCCAGCGGAAGGATATAAACGGGTGTCTCCGTCCCCAGGATCGCCGTGTGGCGCCCCTTCAAGAACGCCCGCAGCCGCTCATCTTTACTCAATATGGCTTTCAAGTTTTTTGTTTCGGATTTGGGATTTCGGGTTTCAGATTTTCATTCAGCTGGTCAGCTTCTTCAAAGCTCTTCCAGATACGGCTTGGGAGTAACCTTGAAATCTCCCGACCTCCCGCGAGGGATGGTCAGAGATTTCCAGTTGGTGCCGGCAAGATGTTTGGCAAGCAAAACGATCTGTCCGACATGGTAGGCATAGTGGATCAACTCGCGACCGATCGCCTGAACCACCAGATGAGATTCTCCGCGAATCAGGACCGTTGAATCCAGATCCTCCGGCTGCAAATCACCCAGGGTGTCAAACAGAAGGCCCCAACCCTCCTCCCATGCCTCGAGCAGTGTTCCCTGAGTATCCGAAGAACTCACGATAAACTCCTGATCTCGGTTTCGATCGGGTTTCTCGGCATCCGAAGCCGGGAAATCCCGCCACCGGGATCGCATATTGCCCGCCATGTGCTTGATGATCAAGGCAATACTGTTGCTCTCCGGATCCAGAACCTCGAAGAAATCTTCTTCGCTAATTTGAGCGATGGCCTGCTCAGCCCGACCCTTCAGACGACGAAGCTCCCGCTGCACATCGGCTTGATACTGTTCCGGTTTCATCCTGTCGAGGCTTCTTGTAGAGACACAATGTGAAAGAAATTCGAAATCCTAAATCCGAAACCCTAAGTGGAACCTGTTTCGAATTTGGGACTTCGGATTTCGGATTTTCGTATTAAAGTAGGGGCGGACGGCCGTACAGCCCGGATTATGCATAGGTTCTCGTCACGAAGCGCCGCCGCCTTCATCTGAGGAACCGAAGAAAGCGCCGGGCTGACAAGGCGCGCGACGGGAGGACCCCGCAGGCGTACTCATGGAGTACGCTGAGGAGGCTGACCGAGCGCAACACAGTCAGAACGGATGATAGCGGCGATACAGTAGAGAATTTATGCATAATACGGGCTAGGGTCCTAAGACCCTCTTGACAAAGGTGGGAAAGCCGTCCGCCTGCAAACGAGTTTGAAACTGCGACGCCTCACTAAAACTGGCGAAATCTCCCACCGAAACACGATAGACGTCAGCTTCCGAGGCGGGCGGATCGATTCTCCCTAAGTAACTTTTCTCGGAAAGTTGGTCCAGCACTCGACGAGCTCGGACCTCCCTGACGAAGGCACCGACCTGAACGGTATAACCACCGGACCGGGATGTCCCTGGCGGACCCTGGGTCACCTGATCGACCCCGCCCACGATCGCCTGAACCGGCTCATCAGGGATGCTCGAGGAAATTCCTGCGAGCTCCTCCGGCTGTTGGGGTGAAGACTCTTCCACCACCGCCTCTTCGGGCACACTTCCCTGGCTGTCCTGGACCGATACCGGCTCTGGGGCGACACTGCTCGGGGTACCAGGGGCGGACTGGCCCGACTGATACCACCAGAGTGCGGCCGCGATCAAAACCAGTAGGCCACCGATTAGGAAAAATCTCATCGGGGATTCCTTCTTTTCCTTTAACGTAAAAGGAAGGTCCTCATCCGAAACCCGTTCCTCAACCGGCACCGGTTCCACATCGGGCACCGGTTCCACATCCGATACCCCTTCCTCGCTCGACACCTCTTCGTCGCCAAGAACTTTGTTCACTACCAGACCCGGGTCGGTCGCTTCCAACAACGGATTCGCCTTCTCAGTCGGCGCCGCGGCCCCTGTCGGTGCTGCTATTTTCACGGGTGCCGCTTCCTTCTCAGGTGCTGTTTCTTCCTCGAGTGCCGCTTCTTGCGTCGGTGCCGGTGTCCTCACTGGTGCTGCTTTCTTCACCGGTGCTGCTTCTTCTGTCGATGCCGCCTTTTTTTCCGGTTCTTCCCCTCCTGTCGGTGGTGTTTTTTTCACGGCTGCTACTCCTTTCCCGGGTGACGTTTTTTCCAGTATCCGCTGCGATAAGGCCCTGGCCTCCTCCTCCGCACTTTGGTGAGCGGATGATGCCGCTGGAGGCTCCTCCTGAGGTTCCTCCTTCATGAACGCTTTCGCGCTGAAGGAAGGCGCAGGGCTCATTGTGTCTGCCAGATCTTCTTTTGGGGCTGTGATCGTCGGACTCTCGTAACCGGCTAGAGCAGTTTGAATCTCGGCCACCGATTGAGGGCGTTCGCTCTTGTCACTGGCCACACATTGAAGAATCAAGCTGTTGAGCAGTTCTGAAACATCCGGGATGGGCTCAGCCTTGTCATCTGGTTGCCGGTGAACAATGTCGTGCTCGCCGAACGGCAACTTGCCCGCCAGCATTTCATAGAAACAACAGCCCAGCGCATGAATATCCATTGAGGGCGACGGTTTCTCTCCGGCAATCTGTTCGGGGGATACATAGTAGGTGGAAAAGAAGATGGAATTGTTCCACCTCCTGAAGTTGGCTTCTTTGACAACGGCATCGACTCCAAAATCGATCACCTTGACCACATGGTCGCTGGTGATCATCACGTTATCGGGAGTGAGATCCCGATGGATCACTCCAGCCTTGTGTGCATATCCCATGGCCGACAGAATTTGCTCAGCCAGGCCGAGAAAGGTTGCTTCGTCACATCGGTGTTCGGGCTGTTTGAATAGAAAATCGCGGAGCGTCACTCCGGCGACATATTCCGTAACCAGCAGGAAGGCCTGGGTATCGTCCTGTTTCAAGAATTCATGAGCCGCACAGATGTTAGGATGGATAAGGGAATGGGCGCGCTCGAAACCCTTCAGAAGCGCCTCATTCAGAAGTTCATCAAACACGATACTGGTGCGGAATTTGCGAAGTGCCACCTGCTTTCCTGAGTTCTGATCCTCGACCAGAGAGGTGACGCCAATCTCATCCATGCCCAGCAGGCCCAGCAGCTTGAATCGCCCCTGAATCAGCCCGGAAGATTCCATCGTTCCTTTATTCTAACCTATTTGTAATCCTTCGTTATATTCCAGATTATTAGGTGTTAAGAGAAGAAGACGGGAGCCAAAAGACAAAAGTCAGGAGTTTGGAGAACGTGGACCCTGGAACGTGGAACGCGCTGGCCGAAGACCAGCGACTGAGGCGCTTCTCTATTCAACGGGCCAGCAGGTCAAGGCTGAGTTCTGTGAGCAACTGGTGCCGGTACATCTCGGCTTTTTTTACCTGCATGCTTTCCAGCGGATTGAAATCATCGGTGATCACGAACCCCCGGTCGCCGCTGAAGTTACGCTCGTAGCTCAACAGCTTGTCCAGCATCAGGCTCCCGAGCGGGGTTGGATCGACGTCCACCTCTTCGGCTTTCAAGTCAAGCGGCCTGGTGGAGGCAAAGAAAACGTGATCCGTCAGCTCCGCCTGGATCGAGGAGACAAACACCCGCTGAAACGGAAACACCGCCTCAATCGTTTTGCTTACCGCGGCTGCAGGCAGCGCTTGCTCGCCCCGGGCATAGCCGAAAAAGTTCAGTGCCAGCACCCCGCCGTCGTTGAGCAACGAGCGAAGGTCCTCGAGCATCTCCACGCTTAACAGGTGGGCGGGAACCACTCCGCGGCTGAAGCAATCGTGAATAATGAAATCGTACTTCTTGTCGAGGCGTCGCACCTCGTAGCGTGCATCCCCCAGGATCAGCCGGCCGGGATGATCGAAGCCGAAGTAGTCCCTGGCGGCCCGAGCCACCTCGGAATCGATTTCGATCGAATCGGTTGCAATGCCGTACCTGGCCAGGAGGTGGGGCAGCTGGCCGGCGCCCAGACCGATCAACAGCGCGCTTCGTCCCTGCGGATGAAAGCGGGGAAGCGTTTCCAGAAGGTACAGATAGGGAAACTGGGGTTCTCCCGTCCTGAGATCGATGGCGGCGATGGTCGAAGAATCGGACAGGAGCCAGCGTAACTGGCGCTCGCTTTCATCGACTACCCGTACCCTGCCGTAGATGCTCTGGCCTTCATAGACGGTGGTGAAGCCGGGCGTGCTCCCGCCGGATTCGTCGCCGCCGGAGAAAAGGAGAAGCCCGGCCATTCCGATCGAAACGCAGGGGAGGACCAGCACGCCTGATCGGTTCCTTCCTTCCCCGGCCCGCTCGTAGAGCGCCAGCACAACCGCCAGAAGGAGCAACCCGACACTGACTCCATACAGAATGGTTCGCGTCCCCATGATCGGCAGCAGAAAGAATCCGAGCGCCAGCGTGCCCAGGACGCTGCCGACGGTGCTGAAGGCATAGACCGAGCCCGAGGACCGGCCGACACTCTCCAGTTCAATGGTACACAGCTTGATGACACGAGGTCCGACCATGGCCAGTAATGTCAGGGGAATAAAAAACAGCAGCAGGGCGCTGCTGAATGCTCCACCGCGAACGCCCAGCGCGTTGGTCAGGAGTAGAACCGGTGTCTGGATCGCGGGAATCAGTGCCGTCGACAGCGCCGCCAGAGCGACGCCATGGGACAACTGGAAGCGCCTGGCCCGGTCCGCAACGATTCCGCCCAGGTAGTAACCCACCGCCAGGGCGATCAGTGTCACCGAGATCAAGGAGGACCACACAAACAGGCTGACGCCGTAAAAGGGTCCGATGATGCGGGTGCCCAGAACCTCGATCATCATGATGGCGGCACCGGTCATGAATACGACCGCATAGAGAAGTGCCCGATCAAAAGCGCCGGTCGATGCGCCGACGGAAGCGGCTCCGGTCCTGGCTCTTGTGTTTCGCCTGCCCTTTTTACTCATGGTTGGGCTCATCTTAGCCGGGAGAACAGGGAGGAGCAAGAGGTTGGATTGCGACCTCGCTTCGCTCGGTCGCGTTCCACGTTCCAGGTTCCACGTTTCCGGAAATGTGGGAGTCGTAGACAAGAAAAATCCAGAATCCAGTATCCAGAATGAAGAGTCCGGAGTGTGGGAGGCACCTCAGTGCGCCGATTCCGGAAATTCGGTCACAGGGCGACCGCTACAGCCTGGTAGAAAATCCGAAGTTCGAAGTCCCAAATCCGAAGCCAGTCCGCAATTCAAAACCGGACCGTTTTCCACGCGGAGCATAAGCTCCGCGTTTCTCCACTCCGAACGTCAGCGAGGAGTTTCTCCGCGCGCGAAGCGCGCTTCTCCGGGCTCCTTCTTTTTAGTTAATTCCCGGCGCCCAACACATCCTGGCCATGGACGATCTCGCCGCTGAGGCCGGTGGCCACAACCGTCACGTCCAGAATCTCATCGACGGGAATGGTGAAGTAATCTCGATCCAGCACCGCGAAATCGGCGTACTTGCCGGGCTCCAGGCTGCCCAGGGTATCCTCCGCCATCACGTATTCAGCGGCCCAGTTAGTCGTCATTTTCAGGGCGGTGACCCGATCAACTCCCTCATCCGGAAGCAGAGTCACTATCTCCGCTACCTCGCCCGGTGCCAGACGAACGCCGAAATCTGACACCTCGACCTGTCGCGTGATCAGGCTATGAATGGGACGCCAGTTGCCGCCGCCTTCAAACGTCACGCGGATTCCCTGATCGATCCAGGTCTTGACGGGCATGGCAAACTCCTCGAGCTCATCACCATAGACCTTCATGTTAAAGGGTACGCCGCCCAGCATTCCCATGTTGACGTTGATGATGATTCCGAACTTCTTGATTCCCTCCATCACGTCGGGAAGCTGGCCCAGCAGGATGTTGTGCTCGAGCGTGGTCCGGAGGCCGCGCATGTACTCCAGCGAGTAGCCGCCTTCCTCCATGGCCTGTTCCAGCATCTGGACGTATAGGCGGGCACCATGGCTGGAGGTGCCGTGGGCCTGAACCGGGCGCCAGCCATGGACGATGGCTTCCCGGTAGCTTTCCCAGGGTTTGGTCCCCGGGCTGGGGCAACGCTCCTTGGCTTTGACCTCGGCCGAGGCATTGGGCATATCCGGCCCCATGCACACCTCGTTGACCACCGAGTCCCAGATCTCGTTGCACATGCCGTTGAGCCACATCATCTCCCCGCCACCGGAATGGGTGGTCCAGGGGGCTCCGTAGCCCTTGTAAAACTCGTGGATTGACTTGAGGTTCCAGAAGTTGCCGCGCTGGGATTCGATGTAGTAGGCCAGGCGGTGGGGCATGATGCCCTTTCGATTCAACAGGTGATAGGCCTCAACGACCTTGGGGAACAGGATTCGTGTCCCGATCGTGGTGACGCCTCGAGCCACGGTATCCTCTCCGAACAGACGCAAGGCTTCCGCCAGCTTTTCTATCGGTTCGTCCTTCCACCAGAACTCAAAGGTCAAACCCTGAAGATCGGGAACGGCGGCATAGCCGTCCTGGGCGGCTCCCGGGCGATTTTCCAGGTCGGTACTCTCCTCCCAGTCAGCAAAAACCGACTTGATCGCCTCGATGGCCACCGAGTTGAACATTCCCTGGATGCCCATCGATACCAGCACCGGATTGTTTTCCGTTCCGCTGTCAATCTGCCGTCGGTTAAGCTGACCCAGATAAAGCCAGCCTCGTGCCGTTCCACTGGGATTTGCCTTGTTATCGGCCAGAAGCACCGAGATCCACTCCCCGGCGGGAATGTTTTGGACCCGGATGGCGTTGACCACCGTGTCCCGGATCAGCTTGGCCGTGCCTTCGGCGGTGGTCTCGGCAACCACCGACAGCTTGACACTGGGATCGGAGAGACCCTGGCTCGGACCATAGGTTCTGGATGCACCCGAAAAAGCGTGATAGTGGGGATTGATGATCCCTGGAATCACGGTTCTTCCGCCCAGGTCCACCGTTTGGGTTCTGGATCCAGCCAGCTCCCTCATTGCCTGGTTGGTTCCCAAAGCCATGATTCGCTTGCCTTTGATGGCCATGGCTTCATAGATATTGCCCGGAGTGCTGGGGACGGTTCCCCAATCATCCATGGACACAATCTTTCCGTTGATCAGGACCGAGTCGGGATAACCCTGTTGAGCCACCAGAGGCGGAAGTTGCTGAGCCAAACCTGCGGTTGGATAAAGCAGGACCAGAAGACAGATAGCTAGATACTTTTTCATGACGCTCCTTCTCTTATTCGAAAGATTCAAAATTATCCTTATTTAGGTGTGGAAATTGTATGTCCGGAAGAAGACAGAGTCAATTCCACCAATGACAGCACCACAACACGACAGCACGACTACACGCTGTTAAAATAGAGCCGGCACATTGGGGAGGACCAACACCGACTATGACCTTGCCTGACAAAGTGAATCTTATCGAGGTCGGGCCGCGAGACGGCTTCCAGGCCGTGAGCAAACCGATACCGACCGACATCAAGGTGGAGACGATCGAAGCACTCGCTCGGGCGGGTGTTCGGCACATCCAGGTCACCTCCTTCGTCCATCCCAAATGGGTTCCTCAAATGGCGGACGCCGAAGAAGTCTGCCGAAGAATTCCGGCAACGCCGGAGGTCCGGTACCGTGCCCTGGCACTAAACCAGAAAGGCGTGGAGCGCGCTCATGCGGCGGGCATCACCCGTCTGGATCTGTCGGTCTCCGTCAGTGAGACTCACAGCCACAAGAATGCCAACGTCTCGGTGGACGAAGCCCTGAGAAATCTGAGGGAAATGGTGGATCTGGCGCGCCAGGAAGATATCGAGGTGAGGGTGGGACTTCAGTGCGTCTTCGGCTGCGCCTATGAAGGTCCCATTCCCTCTGAGCGAATCCTCGACATGGCTGAAGAGCTCCTCTCGATGAAGGCGGATATGATTTCCCTGGCCGACACCACCGGCATGGCCAATCCTCTGCAAGTAAAACAACTGCTGTCCCAACTGCTTCCCCTGACGGAGGAGACCCCCCTTGTGCTTCATTTGCACGATACCCGGGGTACCGGCCTGGCCAATCTGACGGCGGCCCTGGAATGCGGGGTGAACTGGTTTGACACGGCACTGGCCGGACTGGGGGGATGTCCTTTCATCCCGGGGGCGACCGGCAATATTGCCACCGAGGACACCCTGTACCTTCTGCATTCGATGGGAATCGAGACCGGGATTGACCTGGCCGGGGTCGCTGCCTGCTCCCGTCGGCTGGAACAATTCCTGGGGAGACCCTTACCGGGCAAGATGTATCGATTGGCGGACCAGGCGGTTCCTTCATGAGTCAAACACTCACTGAAAAAATCATCTCCCAACGCATCGGCCGGCCGGTCCGGCCTGGGGAACTGGTGATCGTTCCCGTCGACACCGTCATGGCCAGCGACGTCACCGGCCCTTTTGCCATCAAGGCCTTCCAGGAGATGGGCGCCAGCCGGTTGTGGCGTCCGGACAAGGTCATTCTGGTGATCGATCATGCCTCCCCCGCACCCAACCAGCGTATCAGCAATCTGCACACCATGATGCGGGAGTTTGCCAGGGAAAAGGGTTGCCGGCTCTATGACATCGGCGCCGGCATCTGCCACCAGGTGATGGTGGAAAACGAGCATGCTCGTCCGGGTGAGATCGTGATTGGAGCCGACTCGCACAGCTGCGCCTACGGCGCTGTTGCCGCCTTCGCCACCGGCATGGGCTCAACCGATGTGGCCGCCCTGATGCATACCGGGAAAACCTGGCTGAAGGTCCCTTCCACCATCAAAGTCGAATTTACAGGGCACCTCCCCGCCGCCACTGCCGCCAAGGATCTAATTCTCTTCCTGGTAGGTCAGCTGGGAACCAGTGGAGCCAACTACCAGGCCATCGAATACCACGGTGAAGCCGTGGAGAGCTTAACCCTGGCGGGACGCATGACGCTGGCCAGCATGTCTGTTGAGATGGGGGCCAAATCGGGAATCGTGGATCCCCGAGGCCTCCAGCTTCCTTACCCGTTCGAGCCCCTCGAGGCCGATGCAGACGCTCACTATGACAAGGTCTTCCAGTTCAATGTCTCGGATCTTCCCTCCCAGGTCAGCCTTCCCCATTCTCCGGATAAGGTGGTCCCCCTGGAGGAGGTCAGGGGAACCTCAATCGATTTCGCCTTTATCGGAACCTGCACCAACGGCAGACTCGAGGACCTGCAAGCGGCGGCGGATATACTCCAGGGACAAAAAATCGCTCCCCATGTTCGCCTGATCATTGCTCCGGCTTCCCGAGAGGTTTTCAATCAGGCCCTGGCACGAGGAACGGTCGAGATTCTCAGCCGGGCCGGAGCCACCTTCATCACACCCGGCTGCGGTCCCTGTGTGGGCACCCATCTGGGCGTTCCGGGTGATGAAGAGGTGGTCATCTCGGCGGCCAATCGAAACTTCAGGGGGCGCATGGGAAACCCCAATGCCAGGATCTACCTGGCCTCCCCCGCAGCGGTGGCGGCGTCGGCCCTGCAGGGCGTCATCAGCGAACCGGCTGAGGTGACACTCCCGGCCGGGGACCCGCCGGAGAAGCCATGAAGGGTAGGGTGCATCGCTACGGAGATCAGGTGGATACGGACCAGATTATTCCGGGTCCCTTCACCAAGACACTGGACACCGATGAGCTGGCATCCCATGTCCTGGAGTACCTGGACCCGGAGTTTCGCAGCCGCATGAGCAAGGGTGACTTCGTGGTCGCGGGCGAAAACTTCGGCTGCGGCTCCTCCCGGGAGCAGGCCCCCCTGGCCTTGAAGGCCTCCGGGGTGGCCGGGGTGGTGGCTTCCTCCTTCGCTCGCATCTTTTTCCGCAACGCCATCAACATTGGTCTGCCCGTCCTGGAGATCGGCCAACACGCAATCGAAAGCGGAAATGCGTTGGAAATTGATCTGGAAAGCGGTACGGTTACCGACTTGACCGCCAAGCTAACCTACCAGGCAGCGAAGATGCCTGAGGTGATGAAGCAGATACTCCAGGAGGGTGGCTTGACTTCTTACCTGAAAAAGCACGGAGATTATCAGCTATGAGCACCCCTCAGGAAAGTCCGCTACCCCTGGCAGGAATCCGGATCCTGGAATTCACCCATGCCATCATGGGCCCTGCCTGCGGTGTGGTCCTGGGAGACCTGGGGGCTGAGGTCATCCATGTGGAGCCGCCCCAGGGAGATCCCACCCGCGAACTGAAAGGATTCGGGACCGGCTTCTTTCCTTTTTTCAGCCGCAACAAGAAGTCTCTGGCACTGGACATCAAAAGTGAGGAAGGCAAGGAGATCATTTTAAAGCTGGCGGGACAAGCCGATGTGCTGATGGAAAACTTCGGTCCCGGAACCATGGAACGCCTCGGCTACGGCTATGACGAGCTGAACAAACTCAATCCGGCACTCATTTACTGCGCTCTCAAAGGTTTTCTCAGCGGCCCCTACGAACGCCGTCAGGCACTGGATGAAGTTGTCCAGATGATGGGAGGACTGGCCTACATGACCGGACCTCCGGGCCGACCTCTTCGAGCGGGCGCTTCCATCGTCGACATCGGCGGCGCCCTGTTCGGGGCCATTGCCATCCTGCTGGCACTGCGGGAGCGGGAGCAGACCGGCAAGGGACAGTTTGTGAGGAGCGCTCTTTTTGAAACGACGGCCTTTTTCATGGGTCAACATATGGCCTGTGCGGCTCTTTCGGACCAGCCGCTGCCCCCCATGTCGACTCGTTTGAGCACCTGGGCGGTCTATCAGATCTTCAAGACTCAGGACCAGGAATCGGTCTTTATTGGAATCACCAGCGACCGGCACTGGCAACGATTTTGTGAGGCCTTCGCCCGGGAGGACCTCCTCGAAGACCCGGGATTGAAAACCAATAACGATCGAGTGGCTCAGGAGGAGCGGCTCATTCCGGAGATCGAAACCACTATTTCCAAACTCTCCAAGACCGAGGTTCTTGGGCGGTGTGAGAAAGCCGGCCTTCCCTTTGCTCCCGTCACCCGGCCGGAGGACCTGTTCGAGGATCCTCACCTCAACCAGGGAGCGGGCCTGCTGGAAACCGTTTTTCCCGATGGTGTCAAGACCAAGCTCCCTCGCACCCCGATTGAAATGGGCCATCACGATTTTGGCCTGCGGCTGGAACCCCCGCATATCGGAGAACACTCCCGCGAAATCCTGAGCGATCTGGGTTACCCCTCCGAACGGATCGAGGAACTGGTTGACGCCGGAATCGTCAAGAGTGGCCCCAATGAGTGATCGCCCACTCTACGATACCCTTATCAAGAATGTCCGGGTGGTCCGTCCCGAGGCCCAGGGTGTAGACACACTGGATCTGGCCATTCGGGAAGGCAGATTCGCCCACATCGCTCCGGACATCGATCCTCCGGAAGGAGCCGACATTATTGACGGCAGCAACCTGCTGGGATTTCCGGGACTGGTGGATGCCCATATGCATGTCGGCATCTATCATGAACTGGAGGAGGATGCAGAGTCCGAGAGTCAGGCGGCCGCCATGGGCGGCGTCACCTCCAGCATCAACTACATGAGAACCGGGAAGTACTATCTGAACAAGACCGGTCCCTACAGCGAACTGTTCCCTGAGGTACTCCAGCGTTCCCAAGGTCATTTCTACGTCGATTACGCCTACCATCTGGCTCCCATGACCGGCCAGCACATCCGGGAATTAGGTCAACTGGTCACGGAATTCGGCGTCACCTCTTTCAAGATTTTCATGTTTTACGGCAGCCACGGACTGCATGGACGATCCTCTGATCAGAGAAGTTTTCTGATGATCGGCGAGGATGGAAATTATGATCTGGCCCATTTCGAGTTCATCATGCGAGGCCTGAAGGAGGTCGCAGATCAGCAACCGGACATCAGAGATTTCATCAGCCTCAGCCTGCACTGCGAGACAGCGGACATCATGAACGCCTATACCAAAATGGTCGAGGAACAAGGAACTCTGGCGGGATTGGCCGCCTATGACGCCGCCCGTCCGCCCCACTCCGAAGGTCTGGCCATCTTTATCGCCTCCTATCTCTCCCATGAAACCGAGTGTGCCAATATCAACCTGCTTCATCTCTCCTCGCGCAAGGCGATGGAAGCGGCCCTGATGATGCAGGAGGTATTTCCACACATTAATTTCCGGCGTGAGGTGACGGTCGGGCACTTGTTGCTGGACATCGAGGCACCCACCGGCGTTTATGCCAAGGTCAATCCTCCCATCCGTCCCCGTGAAGACGTGGAGTTTCTCTGGCGGATGGTGCTGGAAGGCAAGGTGGATTGGATCGTCAGCGATCATGCTTGTTGCTCGGCAGAGCAGAAAGTGGACCCTGAGGAATCCGACAATGTATTTTTGGCAAAGGCCGGATTTGGCGGGACCGAGTACCTTCTCTCAGGTGTCTTCAGTGAGGGCAGCAAACGAGGAATGTCCTACAATCAAATGGCCCGCTTGCTGTGCTGGAATCCCTCCCGCCGCTATGGCCTGCTGGCCAAAGGCGACATTGCCGTGGGTTATGACGCGGACCTGGTTCTGCTGGATCCCGATGAATCCTTTCAGGTTCAGGCCTCAGAATCTCCTTCCTCTCAAGGATATACTCCCTTTGAAGGGTTGGAACTGACGGGTCGCGTCAAAAGTACCTTTGTACGAGGAAAGCGGGTCTACCACAACGGCCAGGTGGTTGGAGATCCTCAAGGTCGATATCTGAAACGGCCCTACGGGTAGAAATCAGAAATCCTAAATCCGAAATCCCAAATCCGGAGTGTGGGAGGCGCCTCAGCGCGCCGATTCCGTCCAAATGCACCACAGCACGAAAGTACCCGTCTGCGAAGCGGCCCGCCGTGCGCCCCTACCTTATTAACCTCGATTTTTGGTTTTCCGACCGAAACCAGCACCCACCCGAACAAAACAAAAAACACAACCCACGAAGGCACCAAAGCACAAAAAAAACGAGTACTCGAAAACGGCCG
>JAYZBY010000040.1:0-2896 GCA_036338555.1 Acidobacteriota bacterium
TGGAGAAAGCGGAATCGATGATCTTCGAGGAATTATCCCAGCTCACGCGAGATCCCGTTTCCGAGACCGAACTGGCCAAGGCGAAAAACCAGTGTCTTGTCCAGTTCTATTCCGACTTCGAAACGACACTGGATCAGGCCATTCAGATCGGGTTGCTGGAAACCCTGGACCGACCCCGCTACTGGGATGATTTCTCTGAGCGGCTCATGGCTCTGAAGGCCGAAGATATTCAAAGGGTGGCGGCTCGTTTTTGTTCTCCCGAGCAAGCAATCGTGGGGACGCTATGTGATGGACCCCGTGAATTCTAGCCGCTGCTGCCTAACCAATGGACTCACCCTCCTGGTTTCTGAAAACCCCCGGCTTCCCCTGGTTTCCATCAGTGCCTTTGTCCGAGCAGGCGCCAATCAAAATCCTCTCCATCGGCCTGGGTTAGCGGCCCTGACCTCACAGCTGCTGGATGAAGGGACCGAAAAATACCAGGGAGATGAGATCTCAGGGCTGGTTGAAAGCACAGGCGGGAGTCTCTCCACTTTCTGTGAGCGGGAAATCAGCGGCATCTCCGAGCTGGTTACCTCGTCCCACCTGACCCTGGGTCTGGATCTTTTGCAGGAAATGCTGCGCTGCCCCGTCTTTCCGGAAAAGTGTTTCCAAAAGGAGAAGCAAAAAGTGCTGAGCCGCCTTCAGGCCTTGCGGGATGATCCTCACTTCGTGGCCGCAAACCGGCTCAATGGCTGGGTGTACCAAAACAGCACGCTGCAATTTCCGGTCCTGGGAACCGAAAAGAGTGTAAACGATCTGGAGGTCGAGGAACTTCGGGAATTTCATCGAAGAACCTTTGCTCCCCAAAACACCCTCCTGGTGGTGGTGGGCGATGTCGACGCTCGGGATGTCCTGTCTTTGTGCGAGGAACGGTTTTCAGACTGGCGTAATTCTGAATGCCGCCGCATGGACCCACCCCGGCTGGAGCGGCAATCAGAAGCCCTCCTAGATGAAGTTTTCATGGAGAAGGAACAAATCACGATCTTCCTCGGTCATCTGGGAATCCGACGAACCAATCCCGACTACTACGCCCTTCAGGTGATGGATATGATCTTGGGATGCGGTCCCGGTTTTACCAGTCGAATCCCGCGAAAACTTCGAGATGAACAGGGACTCGCCTACAGCACCTATGCCAGCATCTCTCCCTCCAGCGGACTCGATCCCGGGCGTTTCGTCGCCTGGATCACGACTTCCCCTGAAAATCGGCAAAAAGCCCTGGACGGCCTCCTGTTTGAAATTAACGAACTGATCCAAAACGGCATCACCGAACAGGAACTGGCCACCGCCCAGGATTATCTTACTGGGAACCTTGTCTTCGAATTTCAATCTAATGTTAATGTTGCACAGTTCTTATTGGCGACAGAGCTCTACGACCTGGGTCAGGATTACGCCCAGCGATATCCTGAAATCGTCCGGGGAATCACCTGCGAAGAGGTCCACCGAGTTGCCCGCCAATACCTGGATACGGTACACTACACCACGGTTGTTGTTGGACCGACGCATGAAAAAAAAACAGACAACCAGTAATAAATCCCCGCTTGATCGACCCCGCCATCCCATGCTGAGGGAGGTCTTGGTGCTTTTGGTGGTGGTGACAACCCTTTCCTGCGGAGGCAGGCCGCTCCCTCCTTTGCCTTCTCCGGTTCCCTCACAACCTCCTGTTTCAACGACTCCGGTGGATGTTCCGGAACCTCCTACTGTGGCCCCACCTGAACTCGAGGTGCGTATTGAACCCGAACTGATACGACAAGGGGAATCCGCCCTGCTTACCTGGGAGGCTACCAATGCCAATCGTGTCGTGATCGATCACAACATCGGTTCGGTCGAGACCTCAGGAAGAATCAGGTTTTTCCCCGAAGGGACCACCAGCTATGTAGTGACAGCCGAGGGTGCAGGTGGGACGGTGGCCAGAACCATCACCGTTGAGGTATTCATGGATGAAACCGTCTCAGAGGAGGACCTGACCGGCGGGGCCTTGAGAGAGCAATTTGAAAGCTTTGTTCAGCCCGTCTTTTTTGAATATGACAGCGCCGAACTCACACCCGAAACCCGTGCCACTCTGGATGAAAACATTGATTGGCTCACAAGGCCTGAGTATCGCCAGGTTCGCTTTCTTATCGAAGGCCACTGCGATCAACGGGGCACGGAAGAATACAATCTGGCGTTGGGGGACAGGAGGGCACAAACCGTGAGAGCCTACCTGTTGGCGGGAGGAGTCAGCGACCGTCGAATGAGTACCCTTTCGCTTGGCGAGGAACGTCTCTTTGACCTGCGCCAGACGGAACCGGCATGGGCCCTCAACCGCAGAGCTCACTTTGTCCTGACAGAAGAAGATTAAGTGCCTCGCTTCATAAATACGATGACGTTTGCTGATGGGTCATGTGAGGTGAGGTCAAGGAGCGAGGAGGAGGCGATGTCCGGACATCTCTGACGACGAGCGACACAGAAATCACCCACAACCCCCATCAGCCCGAAGGGTGGTGGCGGGACAGCGCCGATTTCTTTTTCGCGAACTCGACGCCGTCGGGTTCGCCACAAATGTCACCGTATTTATGGAACGAGGCACTAAGCTCCCAACAGCCCGCCATCATGTTCAAAGCGCAGGTAGCTGGAAGATCTTCCCACTTCTGGAAATTCATCATCGCCTCGGCGGCCCTTCTGGCGGTGGTACTATCAATCGTCGTTTTTCTTCTACAACAAAGCGGATCTGACCAGACGCCGCTGACCGGAATCCTTCGCGAAGGCGATCCCGACTACCAGTGGTACCAAAAGTACATCCGGCTCAAGGAACCCCAGGTGAAGATGACTAGCAGTTTCTCAGGCAATCGGCTGGTCCTGTTTTCCGCCATCATTGGAA
>JAYZBY010000041.1:0-8286 GCA_036338555.1 Acidobacteriota bacterium
ATCCGATCGACCCACCTCGAACCAGATCAAGTAATTCCCATGATAAGCCACGCCCATCTGGTCGGTTTCGGCGTAGCGAACCCTGAGAGTACAGTCGGTATAGGAGTTCTCGATCTTCATGTCAGTTGCTAGCACATCATACCGGTCAGCGACCCGTGACTTCCCCCCATCCGCGCCGGGAAAGATCCCAGTAAATGACTCCTCCCGCCACCAGGCCCAGTACCAGAAGGGAGACCCCCACAAGGGGCTCTCCCAGAATGATCTTGCCGACTCCGAACAGAACCGAGTAAACCAGGATCACCCCGCAGATCCAATCCAGAAACAACCACGAAAACTCGGTATCGTCTCGGACCTCGGGAACCTGGTTCGCCACCTTCCGCCAGCCTATTCCCCCGGGATGAACTCGTCGATAGAATCGGATGAGATGCTGTTCGTCGACGGGTGATGTGAACAAGGTCGTCAGGATCCACACGACAGAGGTCACTCCCACGATATAAAACAGCGTGTCCGGAAAAGTAATACTGGTGAAGCCCTTGAGGTAGGCGTAAACAAAGAAGGGAGCCACGGTGGCGCTGACCTCACTCCAGGCATTGATTCGCCACCAGAAAAATCGCAAAATCAGCACCAACCCCAGTCCCGCTCCAGACTCGATAACGAACTGCCAGGCTCCGGAGATGGTCTGAATCACCAGCGTCACCAGGACCGAAGCAATCATGAGCACCAGGGTGGAAACTCTGGAGGCCAGCACGTAATGTTTCTCCGTAGCCGTTGTTCGGACGAACCTCCGGTAGAAATCGTTCACCACATAAGAAGTTCCCCAGTTCAACTGGGTTGCCACGGTGGACATATAGGCGGCGAAGAAAGCGGCCACCAAAAGCCCCTTCAGGCCCACCGGAAGAAAATCTCGCATGGCGTAGACATAGCCCAGCTTTTTGTCGGCAAGATCGAGTTCCGGATACAGCACCAGGCTGGCCAATCCCACCAGTATCCAGGGCCAGGGTCGTAGACAGAAATGGGCGATGGTGAACCACAGAGTTGCCAGTAAGGAATGCTTTTCATCCCGGGCTGACATCATCCGCTGGGCCACATAGCCGCCTCCGCCAGGCTCCGCACCCGGATACCAGGCTGCCCACCACTGAATGAAAATATAGGCGATGAAGGCACTGACACTCAGAGTCAGTACACCTTCGTAGGCCACCGTTCCCACACCCGAATAGATTTCAGGAGTAAATCGAAAGACAGACTCAGGCAACTGACTCTTCAGTCCAGCAACACCTCCGACCTGGGGCAGGCGAAGCACGACAATGGCCAGCACCAGGCTCCCAGTCATGGCTATCAGAAATTGCAGTACATCGGTAACTGCAACCCCCCAAAGGCCCGCTAAAGCTGAATAAATAGCCACAAAAGCCATGGCCGCAAAAACATAATACCGAACCTTTTCCGGTGAGATATCGAACATGCCAACCAGAATCGAAGCCATGGCCACGTTCACCCACCCGATCACCACGGTATTAATGAAAAGTCCCAGGTAAAGAGCCCGGAATCCTCTCAGGAAGGAAGCTGGTTTTCCCGAATAGCGGAGTTCGATGAATTCCACATCGGTGATCACGCCCGCTCGCCTCCATAATCGGGCAAAGAAAAAAACCGTGAACATGGAACCAAAAAGAAAGTTCCACCACAGCCAGTTTCCGGCGATGCCGTTTAGAGCCACCAGTTCGGTTACGGCCAGAGGCGTGTCCGCTGCAAAGGTGGTGGCGACCATTGAAGTCCCCGCCAACCACCAGGGAAGGTTGCGGCCGGAGAGAAAGAACTCGCTGGTATCCTTTCCTGCTCGTTTCGAATAGTAGGCAGCAACTCCGAAACTGAGCAGAAAATAAACAGCGACAATAACCCAATCCACAATCGCCATCGGGGAACTATCTCAAATGCACAAAATCACTGAAAGAGGGCTCCTATCTTTTCTGCCCATACCATTCATAGTTGATATCGATGTATTCGAGCCACTGCTCCGGAACCTCGTCCTCTGGAAAGATCGCTTCAACCGGACATTCCGGTACACAGGCTCCACAATCGATACACTCTTCCGGATCGATATACAACATCGTTTCCGGTTCGAACTTCTCCTCGTCACTGCGAGGATGAATACAATCCACCGGACAGGCATCCACACAGGCGGTATCCTTGGTTCCGATGCAAGGCTCACAAATAATGAAAGTCATCGGCTCTTTGCTCCCCTTGAGGCCTGATCCAATATTGCCAAAATTATCTTAAGCGAACAAACTAACATTTTAATAGGACTAAGTAATTCAACAAGGCCCCAAAAGGCCCGGTTGACCCCTTCTGTGGGTTCTCCTAAACTACACTCGTGAATCGAACCGAGCGGCTTCTGGACCTGATTACCTACCTGTTGAACGCGCGGGAACCCGTGTCATGGCAGGAGATCAAGAATCACTTTCCTGAAGACTACGCCCAGGGAGTCGAAGAATCCAACCAGAGAAAATTTGAACGCGACAAAGCTGAACTCATTTCCCTGGGTATTCCCATCGACTACCACAGCGGAGCGGGTACCCAAAAAGAAGGTTACAGCATCGAGAAAGAGAAGCTTTTCCTACCCGAGGTTCGCTTCAGTCCTCAGGAGTCTTCCCTGCTAATGCTCTCAGCCGGTGCGGTCCTGGAACAAAAAGATTTCCCCTACCGCGGCCAACTGGAATCCGCACTCCATAAAATCACCAGCATCAATGATCACATCAGTCCACCTCCAGAAGAGATCACCATCACCTATGGGGGTGAAGCAGAATCGGGCCGTTCCAGGTGGGTCAGTGAGATCCAGGATGCTCTGGACCGCAGAAAAACGGTGAAATTCATCTATCATGCCTTTTCCACCGGCAAAACATCCCGGCGCCAGGTGGATCCCTACGGGATGATCTTCAGGAGAGGGGCCTGGACCCTGGTCGGATGGGATCATGCCCGTGAGGACCTCCGTTCCTTCGTGGTAACTAGGATGAAAGGCATGACCATCAATTCCCGCCGTCCGGGAACACCGGACTATGAAATTCCACGAAGCTTTTCGGTGAAGCGATATCAGAACCAGCAGCAGTGGGAACTGGACTTACACGAACCGGTACAGGTGACCATCCAGGTTTCAGTTCACCGTTTACCGGAACTGCTTCCCCAACTGACGACAGCCAAGAAAAAGGGCAAAGACACCTTTGATTTGAAAGTCACGAACCGATCAGGGTTGATTTCCTGGGTTCTCTCTCAAAAGACGGATGCGAAGATCCTGGCTCCGGAGGAAATACAAAACGAGCTTTGTGAGGTTCTTAGGAAGCTGATATGAATGTGACGGAGCGGATCAACCGAATTCTCTTCATTTTAAGCTACGTCTCGAAAAACCAGGGTATCACCCTTCAGGACCTGGCCGAACGCGTCGGAATGCGTCCCAAGCAGCTCATGAAGGAGCTGGACTTCATGCTCCTGATTGGCAAGCCTCCTTTCCGGCCTGATGACTATGTCGACATCTACGTAGAAGAACAGCGGGTGTACATCGAGTATGACCAGATGCTGAACCGGCCGCTGCGCTTCACTCGGCCCGAGGCACTGGCCTTGCTGATTTCCTTGAAGCTCCTGGATCCTGAAGTGGATCCCAAAACGATTCGGTCTCTCAAAAAAACGATCGAGAAAGTGATTTCAACTTCTCTTGATCCCACCGCCCGCCTGGAAGATAGAATTGTTCTGGAGCAGCCCTCGCGTCCCGTTTCCCAACACTTTGCTCTTCTCCGTCAGTCCATTGAGGAGCACCGCAAAGCTGAAATCGAATACTACTCGTTGACAAGGGATGCGACGAGCAATCGAGTCATTCACCCCTACTTCTTGACAAAAAATCTGGGGTACTGGTACCTCACAGGCCACTGTGAGCTGCGAAAGGACGTGAGAACTTTCAAATTCGAACGCATCCTTTCCGTTGAGCTGCACCAGGAGGGTTTCCCCATCCCGCAGGATCTGGACATCAACAAGTACAAGCAGAATTTCCTCAAATCCATGGGCCCAAACAAGATTGCAATCTACTTCGGCCCTCAAGTGGCACCCTGGATCAAGGAAAAATGGGGCCCTTTGGCGACTCGGAAAGGGAAAGACGGAGGGTTGGTGTTAACCCTTTCCAGTGAGACGCTTGAGTATCCATCCCGCCTGATCCTGAGCTTCGCCCCTCATGCCGAGCCCGTCTCTCCTCCCGAACTGATAGAAAAAGTTCGACAGGACTCCAGGGAAATCGCACAGCTGTATTAAGATTTCTTAGGGCGCACGGGCCCGCGCGCCCCTACTAGTGCAACGCTTGATCCAGCCAAAAGTCCGGGAGTGTGGGAAGCGCCTCAGTGCGCCGATTTCGGAGGGCGCACGCCCGTGCGCCCCTATCTGTCTGATTTTTGAATTTTTCTTACGGCAGTTCCGGAGTACTCAGTTCGAAGGCTTCATCTAAAGATTCCAAGAATGCGATTAGATCCGCCTTTTCTTCATCCGACAGATCAGCCGGCTTGAGGTTTTCCCGGTCCAGCGAGGGATTGTCCTGACCACCACCAACCATAAAATCTATCGCTTCGGCCAAAGTCTCCACACTGCCATTGTGAAAGTAGGGACCCGACTGGCTGATATCCCTGAGAGTCGGAGTCTTGAAAGCCCCTCGATCCTTGTCTTCTTCGGTCACCCGATGACGTCCCACGTCCGGTTCTTCGGCGTCCATTCCGACTCCCACGTTGTGATACTGGAGATCGGTAAAGAGGACACCGTCGTGGCAATTAGTACACTCGGCGTTCTTGAATACTTCATAACCGTTCTTGGCGGCATCGCTCACTGCGGATTCATCTCCGGCCTGCCAACGATCCCATGGAGTGTCGTGACTGACAATGGTTCTCATAAAGGTAGCCATGGCCTGGGAGGCATTTTCGGCGGTGGCCTCTCCACCAAAGACCGCCTGAAACTGCTCCTGATAACCCTCGATGCCGTTGAGCTGTGCGACAATCTGCTCCAGATCGTCGCCGGCTCCCATGTTGCCGCCTCTCCAGGCGGCCAGGGTCTGGGAGGCCAGAGGCTGGGAACGACCATCCCAGTAGTATTCTGCGTGATAGCCGATGTTCCAGAGGGTGGGCGAATTACGAGTCAAGGTTCTTTCGAAAGCACCCACCGCAGTGGGCCTTCCATCGGATAAACCCAGATCGTTCTGATGGCAGGAATAACAAGCACGCGAGCCATCTCCACTCAAGCGTTGGTCAAAAAACAGCTGCCGCCCCAAAGCGGCCTTCTCAGCCGTTATGGGATTATCGGCTGGAATATTCATGGTCTCATAGCCGGGAATCGGAGCATAGTCGGATGGATCCGCCGGAAGGGGTAAGATCTCCGGCTGAAAACCCATTTCTTCGGGCGGCTCAGCCGCACCGCAACCGTACACCAAAAACACAACAGAAATTGCGAAAATAAAATTCGTTGATTGGTTCATATTCTCCTCCCTCAAAGAGACTGGGTAGCATATTAGCATACTCTCCTGGGAGGGCCAACCCGGGAGGCATGGTGATCGCTTCGATGTCTGCAGTCGGCAACTCTTGGCATGTTGTGCCATCTTAAAAATCAATGGCCCGACGTTGATCGAGGGAATTATTGGAACCTGCGATCAAAATTTGAGAAACTGGAGGCAACTGGACTGGAAATGATCAAAAGGTCTGTGCTGCTGGCTTTTTTGTTGCTGCTCGCCCCCACGCTGCGGGGAGAGCACAACAGCTCCTCCGTTCAGGGAAGACATTTCTTCCGGCCCTCCCGTACCCTGTTCTTCTTTCGACCCGATCTCTACGTCCGTCTTCATTCCGCTCCGCCTCCTATCGTTTATTCCCCGGTGATGCATTCCCAGCAAACTACGCCACACGGCAACCGTATTTATCGAGTAGTGATGCCGGGCTTCGCACCCTCGGAACTGGTCCGGGCCAATACCAGCGATTTGATTTTCCAAATCACCCCTGAGAAGGCTCTTGTCTACATCGATGGAAAACTCATTGGCAGTGGCGGGGACTTCTCCCACGAAAAGAGTCGCTATCCCCTCGTTGACGGTCTCCATGTTCTGAGAATCGAGTTCCCGGGATATCGGACCTTTGAAACCCGGATGGACGTGGTGGCAAACCGTACCCTGAACCTGACAGTGGAACTGGAAAAGGCGGACCCCAGACCCCTGACCCCGGACCCCAGACAGAAGATTTTGATCTCTTCTATCTGACCGAAAATCCCAAAACCGAAATCCCAAACCCGAAACTTCCAAACCTGAACTTCTCCGTTTCTCTGCGCGCAAAGCGCGCTTCTCCACGCGGAGCCTGAGCGACGCGTTTCTCTGTGTGCGAAGCGCGCTTCTCCTGGCTCCTTCGGAGAGCCGCTCATACAACGACCCTGCCGACGGACGCACGAAAGCACGAATACACGAATGCACAACGGCGCGGCCTCTGGTCGAAATCCCGCGGACAGGGTTATAATACCCACTCGACTGGGGGATGGTGTAAGGGCAACACACATGGCTCTGGACCATGGAATCGGGGTTCGAATCCCTGTCCCCCAGCCAATTCGTGAAATCGCGCTGTCGTGCTTTCGTGCGTTTGTGAAATCAGCTTCCATGGCCACAGCACGAAGGCACTTACCCGGAGGTTTGAATGCGACTGGGGATCACGGGGGCGACCGGGTTGATCGGTAATGCCCTGTGCGGCGCGCTGAATCCGAGCCAACACCAGATCGTGGTCCTGTCCCGCAGTCCTGAGAAGGCACGCCTTCAATTTCCCTCCGCCCAGTGCCTTGGCTGGGATGCCACTTCTGCACAGACTCCACAACCGGCCCTGGAAGGTCTCGATGCAGTGGTTCATCTGGCCGGAGAATCGATTGCCTCCGGTCGGTGGAACTCCAGACGAAAAAAGGCCATCCGCGAGAGCCGGGTGGCAGGGACCCGGAATCTAGTGGACCTTCTGGCTCAGTTGAAGGATCCGCCTGAGGTCCTGGTGAGCGCGTCCGCCATCGGATATTACGGTCCCCGGGGTGATGAACCTCTGGGGGAAGATGAGCCCCCGGCTGAGGACTTTCTGGGCCAGGTTTGTCAGCACTGGGAAAATGCGGCCGAGCGAGCGGCCGAATCGGGAATTCGGGTGGTGCTGCTGCGAACAGGTTTGGTTCTCTCCAACCGAGGAGGGGCACTTCCACAGATGATTCCTCCTTTCAAAATGTTTGTCGGGGGACCGCTGGCCAGTGGACGGCAGTGGATGTCCTGGATTCATATCCGGGATCAGATCGGGGCCATCCAGCATGTTTTGTCCAATCGAGAGGTGCAGGGCCCGGTGAATCTCACGGCCCCCGGTCCGGTCACCAACCAGGAGTTCTCCAAAACGCTGGCCGGTGTGTTGAAGCGTCCGTCCATATTTCGGGTACCAGGCTTCGTCCTGCGCCTGCTGTTTGCAGAAATGGCGGAGGCACTACTACTGAGCGGCCAACGCGTCCTTCCTCGGACTTTGCAGCAATCGGGCTATGATTTTCAATTCCCGGAGCTACGGGGAGCCTTCGAAAATCTTCTCGCCTGAGGCGTCTCGTTTTCTCGTTTTTTCGTGCTCTTGTGCTTTCGTAGGGGCGCCTCGACGGCCGCTCTATGAGCGGCTCTCCGGAATCGGCGCACTGAGGCGCCTCCCACACTCCGGAAACCGCTCCCACACAATCCACAAAAGTGGGAGTAGGCCGGGGGATGGCTAGTAGGGGCGCACGGCCGTGCGCCCCTACAACAGGTTGCAAAGTCGTGCCAACCTGGGAGGTGAAACCTGAAACATGAAACGTGAAACGCGCTGGTCGAAGACCAGCTCCCGGCTAGCGGCTTTTCTCGGCCAGTTCCAGTTGGACCTCGGCCTGCTGGAGGGCATTCATGGTCTGAACGAAGTCGATGTCCTCATCCAGAGAGCGGAGCAGCTTCTCGGCCTCATCTTTCTCAGAACGGGCCCGCTCGACATCAATTTTGTCAGGCGTTTTCGCCACCTCGACCAACACTGAAACCCGGTCAGGCAGAACCTCGGCAAACCCCCAGCTGCAAAAGAGGTGAGTTTCCTGACTCCCCTGACGGTATGAAATCACCCCAATTTGAAGCTCGGAGAGCAGGGGTGCGTGCCCCGGCAAGATCCCCAGGTAACCCTCGGCACCCGGCACATTGACCTCATCCACTTCTCCGCTGAAGAAAAGTTTCTCGGGAGTGACGATTTCGAGTTCCATTTTTTCGGGCAAGTTCATGGGTTC
>JAYZBY010000042.1:0-13195 GCA_036338555.1 Acidobacteriota bacterium
GTCTCGGTTGCCACTACCTTCAAGGACAAGTTGGGAGAGCTGGGAATAATCTTCTGTTCCTTCTCCGAAGCAGTACGGGAGCACCCCGAATTGGTCAAAAAGTATCTGGGCTCGGTCGTGCCTTACACCGACAACTTTTATGCAACCTTGAATTCCGCCGTGTTCAGTGATGGCTCCTTTTGTTACATCCCGGAAGGAGTCCGCTGTCCCATGGAGCTGTCCACCTACTTCCGGATCAATGCCAGGAACACGGGCCAGTTCGAGCGAACCCTGATCATTGCCGAGAAGGGAAGCTATGTAAGCTACCTGGAAGGGTGCACGGCACCCATGCGGGATGAAAACCAGCTCCACGCGGCGGTCGTGGAGTTGGTTGCGCATGACGACGCTCAAATCAAGTATTCCACCATCCAGAACTGGTATCCCGGCGACGATGAAGGAAAGGGCGGGATCTATAATTTTGTGACCAAGCGCGGAAAGTGCGCGGGGGTTAATTCCAAGATTTCCTGGACCCAGGTCGAGACGGGATCGGCCATCACCTGGAAATACCCGAGTGTTCTTTTACTGGGCGACAACTCGATCGGCGAGTTCTATTCGGTCGCGCTGACCAAGAAAAGGCAACAGGCGGATACGGGAACCAAGATGATCCATGTCGGCAAGAACACCCGCAGTAATGTGGTCTCCAAAGGAATCTCCGCGGGCCATGGCCAGAATACCTATCGAGGCTTGATCAGGATTGGCAAGGGCGCTACGGGAGCTCGCAACTATACCCAGTGCGACTCCATGCTGATCGGCGACCAATGTGGAGCCCACACCTTTCCCTACATAGAAATCAAAAACAGCACGGCACACATGGAGCACGAAGCATCCACTTCGAAAATCGGAGAGGATCAGATGTTCTACTGTCAGTCCCGCGGTCTTTCGGCCGAGGATGCGGTATCCATGATCGTCAACGGTTTTTGCAAGGAAGTCCTCAAGCAACTCCCCATGGAATTTGCCGTGGAGGCGGATAGGTTGTTGAGCGTGAACCTGGAAGGCAGCGTAGGTTAAGGCTGCCCAATTGAAACAGTTTAGCTGGAAGAATGCATAAATTGCCTGCGGGGCTACGTCAAAACCCCCCTTGCATAATCCCGGCTAGTTGAGGGGGAGAAAAGAAATCAAGATGCTGGAAGTTAAAAACTTATGCGTGAAGGCCGGCGGCAAGGAGATCCTGCGAGGGGTCAACCTGAGCATCAAGGCCGGCGAAGTCCATTCCATAATGGGTCCCAATGGCTCCGGGAAGAGCACCCTGGCCCAGGTTCTGGCAGGCAGGGAGTCCTATGAGGTTACCTCCGGGGAGGTCACCTTTCAGGGGCAGGATCTACTGGAACTGACTCCGGAGGGTCGTGCCCGGCAGGGAGTCTTTTTAGCGTTTCAGTATCCCGTGGAAATTCCCGGGGTCAGCAACACCTATTTTTTGCGAGCGGCCCTGAACGCCATCCGGAAAGCTCGCGACGAAGAGGAAATCAGCGCCATGGACTTTCTGGACCTGGTGAGAGAAAAAATGGCCCTTCTGAAAATGGATGAGAGCCTGATCAGTCGGCCCGTCAATGAGGGTTTTTCGGGGGGTGAAAAAAAGCGAAACGAGATTTTCCAGATGGCGGTGCTGGAGCCCCGCCTGGCGGTGCTGGATGAAACCGACTCGGGTCTGGATATTGACGCCCTGAAGATTGTTGCCGAAGGCGTCAATACGCTACGTGACGAAAATCGAGCTTTTATTGTGGTGACGCATTACCAGAGGCTTCTCGACTATATCGTTCCCGATTATGTCCATGTGCTTTCCGCCGGCCGGATCGTCCGCTCCGGGGATAGCGGCCTGGCCCAGGAACTGGAGGAGAAAGGCTATTCGTGGCTGGCGGAGGGGAGTTCCGAAGCAGTGACATCAGGAGAGGCCGTGTAATGCCCGCCCCGACGTCGACCGATTTTGCTGGCAGCTTTGCGTGCCTGGAGTGCTCGCAGGAGCTCCAATGGCTTCAGGCCATCCGGCAGGCGGCTATGGAGCGATTTTCCGAGCTGGGATTTCCCAACTCTCGGCAGGAGGAATGGAAATACACGAAAGTGGATTTCACCCGGAAGAAGACCTTTGAGGCGGCGCCCGCCAACCCCAATGGATTGACCGCGGATCGGCTCGCCCAATTGACCTTCGGAAACCTCGACTGCCCTCGGCTTGTTTTTGTCAACGGTCATTACTCCCAGGAATTGTCCTCGCTTCAGGAGGTGTCCTCCCAGATTCAGGTCCAAAGCCTCTCGGAGGTTCTCAGAGAGAACCCTGAGCGGGCGAAGCCCCACCTGACCCAATATGCCGGCTATCAGGACCATGCCTTCGTGGCACTCAACACGGCCTTTATCCAGGATGGCGCATTCGTCCACATCCCTGAGGGAAAGCGGATCCATCAGCCGATCCATCTGCTGTTTCTTTCGACGGCCCCGGGGGAGACCACCATCAGCCACCCGCGGAACTTGATTATCCTGGATGACAACAGTCAGGCCACGATCCTGGAGAGCTACGTGGGGCTCAGCCCGCGAGCCTACTTCACGAATTCGGTGACGGAAATTGCGGTGGGGGAAAATGCAAACCTTGATCACTATAAGCTGCAGCGGGAAAGCGAGGAGGCCTTTCACATTGCCACTTTGCAGATCCATCAGGGCCGCAGCAGCAAGGCGAGAGCCTTCGATGTGACGCTGGGAGGAGTGCTTACCCGAAACGAGGTCAATGGCGTCCTGGCCGGGGCCGGGGCCGAGTGCGCCCTGGACGGGTTGTATCTGGTTTCCGGAGGGCAGCACGTGGATAACCACACCCGGCTCGAACACGCCAAGCCGCACTGCGACAGCCGCGAGGCCTACAAGGGGATACTGGATGGTCAGGCCACGGGAGTGTTCCATGGTCGTATTGTGGTCCAACCCGAGGCTCAAAGAACTGACTCCAAGCAGACCAACAACAACCTCCTGCTCTCTGATGACGCCGTGATTAATACCAAGCCTCAGCTTGAAATCTATGCCGATGACGTGAAATGCACTCACGGCGCCACCATTGGCCAGTTGGATGAAGACGCCCTTTTTTATCTCCGCTCTCGTGGAATCGGCACCGCCATGGCCCGAAGCCTGCTCATCTATGCCTTTGCCACCCAGGTGACGGATGGGATCCGAGTGGAAACGGTCCGCGCTGCCATCAACGACCACCTTTTTTCCTGGCTGCCCCAGGGGCAGCTCATCAAGGAGGCCGTTTAAGGTGACAACCAGCCAATCGATGACCGCCGCCGGCCGCCCGTCGACCCGGGAGTCACGGTTTGATGTGGCGCAAATCCGCCAGGATTTTCCCATTCTCAGTCAGCGGGTCAATGGCAAGCCGTTGGTGTATCTGGATAACGCGGCGACCGCCCAGAAGCCTGGATCGGTCATTGACGCCATCCAGGAGTACTACCAATCGTACAACTCCAACATTCATCGCGGCGTCCACCATTTGAGCCAGGTAGCCACCGAGGCTTATGAGAAAGCCAGAGTCAAGGCTCAGCGCCTGCTCAACGCCCCTGAATCGCGAGAAATTATCTTCGTCCGCAGCACCACGGAAGCCATCAATCTGGTGGCTCAAACCTATGGTCGTCAGCGCCTTCAGGCTGGGGACGAAGTAATCATCTCTGCCATGGAGCACCATTCCAATATTGTTCCCTGGCAGATGGTTTGCCAGGAGAAAGAGGCCAAGCTGCGCGTCATTCCGATCAACGACAAGGGCGAACTGATGCTGGAGGAATACGAAAGGCTTCTCAATGAGCGAACGCGAATCGTGGCCGTGACTCATATCGCCAATGCCCTGGGGACCATTAACCCGATTGAGCAGATGACCGAGAAGGCGCACCAATACGACGCGGCGGTTCTCATCGATGGAGCTCAGAGCGCCCCCCATTTGCCGCTGGATGTCCAGGCTCTGGATTGTGAGTTTTATGCCTTTTCCGGCCACAAATTCTACGGGCCGACCGGAGTGGGGATACTCTACGGAAAGGGCGATCTCTTGGACTCTCTACCCCCTTATCAAGGGGGTGGAGAGATGATTCTTTCGGTTTCCTTCGAAGAGACCACCTACAATGTCGTACCCCATCGATTCGAAGCCGGAACGCCCAACATCGTCGGTGCGATCGCCCTGGGTGTGGCGATTGACTACGTCAGCCACATCGGACTGGAGAAGATCGGATGCCACGAAGATGAGTTGTTTCGCTACGCCACCGAACAGCTGTCCGAATTTCCCGAGCTGACCATCATTGGAACGGCAGATTCCAAGGCAAGCATCATCTCCTTTGTTTTGGATGACATCCACGCTCATGACGTGGGAACCGTTTTGGACCAGGAAGGGATCGCCGTTCGGACCGGCCATCATTGCGCTCAACCCGTCATGGAGCGCTTCGAGGTCCCGGCCACCTCGCGAGCTTCTTTTGCCTTTTACAACACCAAGGAAGAGATTGACGTTCTGGTCGAGGGGATTAGCAAGGTGATCGAGGTGTTCAAGTAGTGTCGCTCCTGAGGGATCTCTACCAGGAGGTTATCCTGGATCACAGCAAGAGCCCGCGTAATTTCAGCCAGCTATCCGATGCCAACCGAAAAGCGGAAGGATACAACCCTCTGTGCGGCGACAAGGTGACGGTGTATCTGAAGGTGAACGAAGGCGTCGTCGAAGATGTCACCTTCAAGGGTGCCGGCTGTGCCATCTCGACGGCCTCGGCCTCTCTGATGACCCAGGCCGTGAAGGGAAAGGACCTGGCCGAGACGGCAGAGTTGTTCAAGGGTTTCCATGAATTGGTGACGGGCAAGGCAGAGGAAGGCTCGGAGTTGGGGGAGTTGATGGTTTTTCAGGGGGTCAGCGAGTTCCCGGTGCGAGTGAAGTGTGCGACCCTGGCCTGGCACACGCTGCAGGCGGCGCTGGAAAAGGGAGAGGCCACCATCTCCACCGAATAGTCAATCAAAGTGATGCAAGGAGGCGAGGCCATGGAAGAGGAAATGAACTCCCAGCCAACCGAGGACTCAGAGCCTGCCGGCAGCGCCGGTGAAATCCGCCAGAAAATCGTCGAAGTCCTGAAGGGCTGTTATGACCCCGAAATCCCCGTCGATATCTATGAATTGGGCCTCATTTACGACATTGACGTGACGGAGTCCGGGACAGTTGGGGTGAAAATGACCCTCACCTCTCCCATGTGCCCGGTTGCCGAATCGCTTCCACCGGAAGTGGAAACCAAGATTCGAACCATCCCGGAAGTCGCCAGCGCCACGGTCGAAGTGGTTTGGGATCCGCCTTGGAGCATGGAAAAGATGTCGGAAGCTGCTAAATTGCAGTTGGGAATGCTCTGATTCGGTTGGGCCTTCACCGCCAAGGCACAGAGAAGAAATTTTCACCACAGAGACACCAAGGCACAGAGA
The DNA here is from genome assembly GCA_036338555.1 of Acidobacteriota bacterium. Classification (GTDB taxonomy): domain Bacteria; phylum Acidobacteriota; class UBA6911; order RPQK01; family JADFOI01; genus JAPYTY01. The sequence goes on from JAYZBY010000042.1 coordinate 5,440, forward strand.
AGAGAATTCCTTTCTTCGTCTTATCTCTCCAGTCTCGGCCAACACAACTAAGGGAGTGCGGGCGTGCTCCCACACTCCGGAGAAGTAAAGCGTGGAACGCGCTGGTCTCAAGACCAGCGCCCGGCGCAACCCGGCTCAACCTATCCGAATTAAATGGGGTTCGAAGCGGCGCACAGGCGTGCGTCCCTTCTTGACTTCAGCTTCCTTGCAGTGGGCGCAAGGCCTTGCGCCCCTACAACGGGCTGTAATAACCTGCTGCTTCGGTCAGATGGCTTGACCTTGTAGCGCCCGGGGTGCCTCCCGATTCGCAACTACTTCCCGGTCAAACCATCTCTGTTAATATATAAGGGCCTGCCCGGAGTGGCGGACTGAAAAGGAGAAAAAGCGTGAATATCGATCCAAGCGAACTCAAAGAAGAACGCCTGAGGCACCCCAGAGAAGAGGCGAAGACGCCGAAACCCGCCGCCGCTCGGCCCAACAATGGCCTGCTAGTGGTGTCTTTGACGGCCCTACTTTTGGGTCTTGGGCTCACCTATTTTCTTTACAGCCTCAACCAGAAGCTTGAAATCCGGGAAACACAGCTCCAGGACCAACTGGCCCAGCTGAACACCCAATTGATCTTATTGGGTCAACAATTGAAAGAGGGGAGCCTGCAAAGAGGCGTCCTCGGGACCGATCTGGAAACCGTGCAGCAGCGGGTGGGGGTCACCCAAAATGAAATAAAAAGAGCGCGGGAACGAGCTGAAGAGATCCGTCAGGAGCAGCAGCAGAAGGTGGATATGTTGAATCTCCAGCTGGTAACCAAGGCGGAGGTCGAGGAAGTCCAGACCCTGGGGGTGAAAACAGACACCCGTTTCGATCAGGTCGATCAGCAGATTTCGGGCGTCCAGGATGAGGTGGCCTCCAGCCGGGAGGAGCTTGAAAAAACCTGGCAGGAATTGTCCTCAATGGGGCTGCTTCTCACGGAGCAGGGAAAGCTGATTGCGACCACCGGCGAAGCTCTTCAGGAACTGAGACAACAGGGAGAAAGAGACTATCTTCCCTTTGATGCTCGAAAGAAGCAGAAGATCAGCGTCGCCGATATCGTGATTGAACTCAGAAATGCTGACTACAAGAAGCATCGTGCCGACCTGAGGCTTTTTTATGATGACAAGCGAGTTGACCGAAAACAGGTCTACACCAATACTCCGCTGACCTTCTACGTAGGCTCGGATCGAGTTCCCTACGAGCTGGTGATCAACCAGGTCATCAAAGACCAGATTACTGGCTACATCAGCGCGCCGCTGGGCAAGCTGACCACCTCTCGGGGACTGCGCCGTCCCACGAGTTAAAAAAAGCCCGAGCTTGCCCAGCGGGGGAGAAGCGAGCCGGGCCGTTTCAGCCTATGTGTGGAATTCTTGCTTACCTGGGTGAAGAGCCGGCCCTTCCAATACTGCTGGAAGGGCTCAGGCGCTTGGAATATCGCGGCTATGACTCCAGCGGACTGGCGGTCATGGAAGACCCTGAAGTCCTTTGCCGGCGGGCAGCGGGGAAAATTCAGGTTTTGGAAGATCGGCTGGCCGATGCTAAATGGCAGGGCTATGCAGGCATCGCGCATACCCGCTGGGCAACCCATGGCAAACCTTCCGAAGTCAATGCCCACCCTCACTCGGACTGCCGGGAGAGAATTTTCGTTGTCCACAACGGCATCATCGAGAACCATCAGGCGCTGAAAGAACAGCTGCTGGAGCGCGGCCACGAATTCAAATCGGAAACGGATACCGAGGTGCTGGCGCACCTGGTCGAGGAGTACCATCAAGAGGGGTTGTTGCAGGCCGTCAAGGAAGCGCTTCTTGCGGTTCAGGGAACCTATGGCATCGCCGTGTTATCCGCCGACCACCCGGGAAAGGTGGTGATCGCCGCCAAGGGCAGCCCTCTCATCCTGGGAATTGGAGAAAAGGGCATCTGGGCTGCTTCCGATGTGTGCGCCCTGGTTAGCCACACCCGGGAAGTGGTCTATCTGCACGATGATGATCTGGTACTCATCGATTCCGAGGGCTATCAGATCAGCAATTTGCACTCCCAGGATATCTCGCGTCCCAAGCGCACCGTCGATTGGGACATCAGGGCCGCCGAGAAACAGGGCTACCCTCACTTCATGCTCAAGGAAATCCACGAGCAGCCTCAGGCGGTGAGGAATGCCATGAGGGGCCGACTGCTTCAACCCGAGGGAATTTCTAAGCTGGGCGGCCTGAGAGACGTCTGGAAGCAGATTGTTGGCATGGAGCGACTGTTTATCGTTTCTTGTGGAACTTCCTACTATGCAGGACTGCTGGGGCGCTACATCATCGAGGAATCAACCGACATTGCGGTAGAGGTGGATCTGGCTTCGGAGTTCCGATATCGCAAGCTGAACTTCAAAGAAGGGACGGTGGTTCTGGCCATCAGCCAATCGGGCGAGACGGCTGATACCCTGGTGGCCATCCGTGAAGCGCGCCGCAAAGGAGCCCTGGTTTTGGGCCTGGTTAACGTTGTGGGAAGCAGCATCGCTCGCGAAACCGATGCCGGGGTGTACAATCACGCCGGACCCGAGGTGGGTGTCGCCTCAACCAAGTCATTCATCTCCCAGCTCACCATCCTTTACCTGATTGCCCTTTCCCTTGCCCGACACCAGACACTTTCCTTGGGCGAAGGGCAGGCCTTTTTGAATGAATTGATCTCGATTCCGGAAAAGATTCAGCAAATCCTGGATGGGGCTGCTCACATCCAGGCCATTGCCCGGCGCTTCAGTCATTACAGGAACTTTCTCTACTTAGGTCGGAAGTTCAACTACCCCATCGCCTTGGAAGGGGCCTTGAAGCTCAAGGAGATTTCCTATCTCCACTCAGAGGCCTACGCCGCGGGCGAGATGAAACATGGGCCGATCGCTTTGATCGATGAGAACTTCCCATCGGTGTGCCTGGCTCCCCGCGACAGCTCGTATGAAAAAATGCTCAGCAATATCCAGGAGCTCAAGGCCAGAAACGGTCCGGTTGTCGCGGTGGGCACCGAAGGGGATCGGGAACTCCCCAAAATTTGCGATGAAGTGATAGAGGTGCCGGCTACCCATGAAATCCTTTTGCCGTTGTTGACGACCGTTCCCATGCAGCTGCTGGCCTACTACATTGCCGAGGAAAAGGGCTGTGAAATCGATCAACCGCGAAACCTGGCCAAATCGGTCACCGTGGAATAACGAGGCTGCCTTGCCTTCCCCCGAAGCAGTTTGCCGCTGCAAGGCGACCGGAATGTCAACCACCATTACATTCATGGGTCCGGCGGGAACGAAGTGAAGCCATCGGGGGCGCCTCCAGGCAAAGTAGCGGTCGAAAAAGTCGAACTCCTGGCTTAGAAAACCGTCATTGCCCGCCTCAACGGTATCCCCAAAGTGCAGGTAGGGCTCTTCGTCAAGCTGGCAGGGGGCCCACAGGGGAAGGCCCTCGCCATTCGGATCCCCGGTGCTCGCGAAGTTCAGCCAGTAGTCCGACATCATCCGCCCTGAACGGTGTTGCGCTCGCTCGGTCTCCTCAACGCACTTTACAGTACGCCTGCGTCGCTCTCCCTTCGCGCACCTAGTCAAGCCGGCGCTTTCGTCGCTTCGCGACGAGAACCCCTGAAATGTACCGGCTAGCCCGGATCCGATTCCAAAGGGTAAACCCCGCTGTCACTCCTGATCCTGGGTGGCCCCTGCGATTTTCAGGCCTCCAAGCCATTCAATGCTTGCCATCAGCCCGCTTCGAACGGACCTCGTCAGCAGCCAGAGGGGCGCCGCTAGAAGCATTTCTAAGAGCGTGAATCGAAGCGCACCGGTGACACTGAAGGGCGAGCTTCCAAACCAAAGATACAGCGGAACCAGAATCGGCCAGCCCATGCGGTAATCGCTGAGAGGCCAGAAAAAGACCACGCCATGGTCGAGGGCATCGACCGTGCAGAGCATATCCACCAGGCTGTGACTAAGGAGTACGGCAAAGATCAGTACAGGGGGAATGGCCTTCAACCGGATTGGACGAATCGCCATCCACAGTAGCGCCATGGCCGCCCCAAACAGCAAGGAGTGGGAGAAGGTCCGGTGGTAAATTTCAATAGGAAGCCCGAAACCCCAAACCAGAACAAAATCAAAATCGGGAAGGATGGATGCCAATCCCAGGCAAAGCCAGATAAGGGGATCGCGGGAACGGGTCATCCCGAGGGCTACCGCGGAATGTGCAAGGGGTAGGGCCATGATCGACTATGTTTCAATCTCCAAGTCTACTTAGCTCGGGCCAACCAGGCTTCCAGGAAAGCAAGCTTCGGCTCACCCGGGAGGCCTGCGAGGTAAAGTCGGCACCGGTTGAAGCCTAACCAGATAAAACGATCAAGGCTTGAAACTCTTTCCGGCGGCTTCCACCCATTCGATCCGCTTTTCGCCCCACAAAAACCCCCGATCGCCTTTTTGATGACCCACTTGATTCAGATAGTTACTGAAGGCGATGTTCTCGAGAGAAAAACTGCCGATAGGAGGGCTTCCAGGCTTTAAGCCTATCGTGAAAACGAATTGCTTCCCGCTCGCCAGGGTGCTGAGAATGGCGGGGAGTAAATAGAGGAGCGTCATCTCCCCTCAGGGTCTACCAATGGGAATTGTTAATCTCAGCTCCATCCATGATGTACCAGGTATCAGGACCGAACTGCTTGGTGACGATGATGAAAATTCTTTGTGCCTTCTCCGCCTCGGAGCGAGGAATAGTGACCTTCAAGGTGATCTGTTGGTCTCCCCTTGGCAGTTCCGAAGAAGGGAGAAAATATCCCTGAACCCGAATTTCATCGACTTCGAAGTAGGCTGCGGCAGACCCCTGGCGAAAGCCAAAGAGTTCCTTGGAAAGAGGAGCGCCGTCTTGGGAGAGCTCGAATTTGGCACCAGCCATTTCTTCGCCGGTAGTACCCACCCCGATGCGATAGTCGTTTCCATCAATAAAAGTCGCAAAGCGGGTGGTGAAGCTGATCTGCTCAGGTTCCGATTTGAGAACGGGAGATGTGAGGGAAGCTCGGCCCTGGCCCAGCCCAGCCCAGGGAAAAGACAGACACAAGGAAGCCACCAGAATTAATCTTCTCATTTCCTTACCCCTTCAGAGGTTAATCATAGCACCTTGTTTATTTAAATGCCAAAGCCAGCAACAAGATTGAGCCCGGAAAAATCATCTTAACTTGAGTGCCCCTAATCCCAAGCTGATTCCCAAAAGCACAAGCCCGGCGGTACCCAGGTTCAGGCCAAGGCCGTAGGTCCAGAGAAGAGCGAGGGTTCCTGCCATCAGACAATAGTAGGTCATTGGAATCAGCGTCAAGCGGATCAGGGCTCCTTCGCGCCCCAAAAGCCCTACGGTTGCGGAAGCGGCCACCACGTTGTGTACCGTAATCATGTTCCCCGCCGCACCCCCAACTGCCTGTGCGGCCACCACGGTCAAGGGTTCGATCTGAATCTGCTGAGCGGTGGCAAACTGGAATAACGAGAACATCAAGTTGGAGACCGTATTGCTTCCGGCGGCAAAGGCCCCCAGGGCGCCGATCCACGGTGCGAAAAAGGGCCAGGTCCCTCCTGCCAGGGTCGCCGCTCCACGGGCCAGGGTCAAGGGCATGCTGTCCAGCCCCGAGAGGTTGAAGTCGGTTCCCGAGTTGATGAAAAGACGGACCATGGGCAGGGCAAACAACAGCGCCACCATAGCGCCTTGAATCTGCTTGCCTGCCATAGCCCAGGATCGTTGAATTCCCTGCCAACTCATGCCGTGCAGTCCGTAGGTCACAACGCAGACCACAATGAAAATGAACCCGGGAAGATAGAATGGTTGGAGTTGTTGGCCAATTCCGGTTCCAAGAATATTGGTGGGCCCCACCTGGATCCCCGAAAGTTTCTGCTGCAGCCCCAGGGCCGGCAGTCGAGTCATCAATAGCAATCCCGCCACCAGGCCATAGGGAAGCCAGGCCATGGCGGCGTTCATCTTTGCGGGTTCCGCTTCTTCGGGGTGAATCAACCCCATCCAGTCCGGGCTCCAGTGAATTCGGGCAGGAAAATCCCAAGGGCTGGCAGGCGAAAGCCAGCCTTTTTTGGATACCAGAACCACCGGCGCAAAACCGATCACGGGCCCCAGCAAAGAGGGGAATTCAGGTCCCAGGAAATAAGCACAGAAGTAGTATGGAACAGTGAAGCTCAGGGAAGCGAAAAGCGCAAACTTCCAGACTTCCAGCCCCTCTCGAAAGCTTCTCCGGGCACCAAAGAAACCAGTCAGCAGGGAGCACAAAAAAAGCGGCACAAGGGTTCCGGTCAGGGCGTGGATGGCGGCTACCCGGACGGCGATGGCTCTGAGATATTGGGTGAACTCGATGCCTTCGGCGGCCAGGTAGCTGTGGACCAGTGAGGAATCCAGCCCCCCGGCGACACCAATCAAAATAGGGGTACCTGCGGCCCCGAAAGAAACCGCTGTGCTTTGTATGATGAGTCCGACCATGACGGCGGCCATGGCGGGAAAACCCAGGGCTAGAAGTAAAGGAGCGCAAACGGCGGCGGGAGTGCCGAATCCTGCGGCGCCCTCAATAAAACTGCCAAACAGCCATCCGATAATGATGGCCTGAATCCGCCGGTCCGGACTGATTTTGGCGAAGCCTTCCCGAATTGTACTGACGGCTCCACTCTGGGTCAGGGTGGCCAGCAAAAGCAGCGCACCAAAAACGATATAGAGCAGAGAGATGGCCAGCAAGAGTCCCTGTACGCTGGCGGCAACGATCACCGGGACTTCAACTCTCCAAACACCCCAGGCGATCACCATGGTAACGGCGTAGGCCAGGGCCATGGCCTGCCTGGCCGGCATTCGAAAGCCCACCAGCAAGATCCCTACCGTTAGAATCGGAGCGAATGCCAGCAGACTCAGCAAGGCCCAGCTTTCTGATTGCAAGATCCTGGAAGTCTAACTCAAGGGAGAAGAAATGGCGAAGAAAAGAACCTTACTCGCCGCACATGCCCCGGCGGGGCGCGCCGCAGTGACAGGGTCCGGCCTCCTTGGCCAATTCGCTGGATAAACCAGTGGAAACGGCGAAAGCGGAAATCAATTTGGCCTCCTCATGGGCCCCGCAATCCGGACACTCGATCTTCTCCGAATCTCGCCACACGATGGTTCCAAGCTAGGTTTCACGCTCCTGGCCCTAGTATTCGAAGATCGGCATAGCATCCCTATAATACCTTAGACATTGGGTAGTCTGGATTATGCCTGATACGTACGCTATCCTTGCCCACTGTTCCGCCTAACTCGATCACATGGTAATCTTCTCCTGATGGTTAAAAGGATAGCGGCGTTGTGGATCTTGCTGATCGTTTGTGACCCGCTTCTGGGCGGAAAGACAATTCGGATTGGAGGAAACGGATTCAGCCTTTCCATCACCGAGCCCGATGGTTGGGAGATCGAGTTCGGGGCGGCGGCGCAAATCGCAAATTTTGTCATGCATCCCGCCGGAAGCAGCTGGAGGGAATCTCCTGTCGTCGCTTTTGGCCGATTAACACCCAGGAGTTCTCAGGAGACGCTTGAGTCCTTCGTGGGCAGGGATACCGAAGAACTTCAAAAATCATGTCCTTTCTATGAAGCCAAGGATCTGGACCTGGATTTGAAGGGATTCAGGAGGTTTCTGGTCCAGGAGTTATCCTGTCCCGGCGTGCGGGATGAAATCGTTGCCGTTACTGAAGTCCCTGGGTTTTTTGTCACCTTTGTTCTTTCCTCTGATC
>JAYZBY010000043.1:0-15463 GCA_036338555.1 Acidobacteriota bacterium
TAGGAGGATCGGAGGCCTCCAGGAGTTCGAGAGCGGAATCCAGGAAGCCCTGCTGGACTTGAATCCAGGCTCCCTCCTCTCTGGCAGTGGATTGGCGCGGATCCCGTTCCAGGATTTTCAAGTAGGTTTCCAGGGCCTGGCTCTGCCGTCCCAGCTTTTGGTAGAGATCTGCCAGCAGCATCATGCCGGTGACGAACTCAGGCCGACCTTCAACGATCGGTTCCAGGATGGTAAGGGCTTCTCCCTTTCTTCCTCTCACTGACAGCCTCATCGCCTGGAGGTAGCTTTCGAAGGCCGCGTGTAGGTCCCTGGAGAGCCGGGCCTGGGCCTCAGCTTCCTCTTTCTGGCCCAGTTCACCGTACAGATCCGCCAATCGGTCGTGGTACAGGGGGTTCTCCGGATCGATTTCAATGGCCATCTCCAGGTATTCCTGGGCGTGCAGGGGAGTCCCGGCTCGTCGGCGACGCTCGCTGAGTTCAAAAAGAAGTCCGGGGTCGTCGGGCGCCAGGCGATAGGCGAGTCTCAACTGCTCGTCCGCCTTGGCCTGGTCACCCTGAATCTCGAGAAGAAAGGAATAGAGGCGACGAAACCTCGGATCTAGGGGATTCAGCTCGATCGTCTGACGGGCATGCTCCAGTGCCGGTTCGATCTCTCCCCGGGCCAGCAGCGAGCGGGCCAGACTGTGATGCGATTCCACGTTCTCACCACTTTGGCTGAGTGATTCCCGTAGCAAATCAATGGCAGCGGAGAGATGACCCTGTCGTAATTGGGCATCGGCGGCACTGCGGAGCATCTCCGAGTTGCCGGGCTGAATCTCCAATGCCTGCACCAATAATTGTTCGCCCCTGGCCACCTGACCGGAGCGCACCAGTAGAGTTCCCAATTGAAGCAACAGCTCGGGTTGGTCAGGGAATCGATCAAGAGCTGCCTCGAGTAATCTCACGGCTGCTTCCCAGTCGTATTGAAGGACCAGCTGGGAAGCTTGTTGGGTATACTCCTGAACGGTTTGGCCGACCAACACCGTCAGACTCAGTAGAAGTACCGGTAAGCGAACAAGCACAATACCTAATTGTAACCCGGATCTTTAATCAGTTCTCTACTGCAGCGCCGCCGCCCACATCTGAGCGGAGCGAAGCGAAGCAATCACGATTTCAACCCCGGAATAGGGAGCCTCTGGAAAACTCCCCTTCAAAATCATAAACTCAAGGCAATGAGACGTTTCGCTTTGCTGTTTCTCACTCCCTGGGTACTCTCCTTTTGTGCCTCTCGGCCCATCGAAAACCCGCTCACCGCAGAAGACGACCTGGTGAGTCAGCGAGAGCAGATGGTCCAGCGGCAGCTTCAAGCCCGGGACATCAGGAATCCCCGGGTGTTGGAAGCCATGCGGAAGGTGCCCCGGCACCTTTTTATGCCTGCTGAGGTTCGCCCCTATGCCTATGGTGACAATCCTGTGCCGATTGGCGAGAAGCAGACTATCTCTCAGCCTTATATCGTGGCCCTGATGACGCAAACGGTCGATCCCCAACCCCATCAGCGAGCTCTGGAGATCGGAACCGGGTCCGGGTACCAGGCCGCCGTTCTTGCCGAATTGATCAGTGAGGTGTTCACGATTGAGATCATTCCTCTCCTGGGAGAGCGTGCCCGAGGGACCCTCGAGGAACTGGGATACCACAACGTCGAGGTCCGGGTTGGAGATGGGTATCAGGGATGGCCCGAGGAGGCTCCCTTCGACATCATTCTGGTGACGGCTGCGGCGGACCAGGTACCCGAGCCTCTGATTGAGCAACTGGCCGAGGGCGGAACACTGGTGATGCCGGTCGGCCCGGTGGGAGGCATTCAGGCCTTGACCACCCTGACCAGGATCGAGGGTGACGTCATCCGAACTCACCTAACGGACGTTCGCTTTGTGCCTATGACGGGCGAGATCCAGCGGCGCTAGCCCGGATGATGCATCATCCGGGCTACGAACCTGTTTTTTCCTGATGCCGGTAAAGGAAATAAAGGGGCAGGCCTGCCATCAGGGTGAGAAATCCAGCCGCGGTTTCCCGGGGACTTCCAAAAGCAACATTGATCAGGACCGAGGAGTTGATCAGGACGAAGATTCCCGGCAGAAGCCGGTAAAGACTCCAGAACTGAACGGAGTTGATTGCTCCTCGTGGAATTCGAAGCAGTACCGAGACCGTCAATGTCGAAAAGAGCATGAGGATGACTCCGGCGAAAAGAAGAATCTCCCGGAAGGTTCCAAAGGCCACCAGCGAGATAGCTACTGCTGCCTGAAAAAAAATCGATTTCATCGGAATCCTTCTTTTTTCGTCAATCTCGGACAGCCAGGAGGGAAGGAGCCGGTTGCGGGACATAGCAAAGTAAACTCGAGGCCCGGCAATCGACATCGCAGTGATGGAACTGAGAATGGAAAAGAGTATCAAGGTAGTGACGAAGGTGCTGGCCTGGGTTGGGAAGATGGTCCGTGCCGTGATCTCCGCTACCGCGATCTCTCCCTGGAGCTGGGAAAGGGGCACGGCACCGAAGTAAGCCAGGTTCATCAGGAGATAGGCGATGATCACCGTGCCCGTGCCCAGAAGCAGGGCCCAGGGGATGTAACGTGAGGGCCGGCGAATCTCTTCGGCGATATAAGCTGCAGCGTTCCACCCACTGTAGGAAAACATCACCAGCACGATCGCCTGACCCAAAGAGGGGAGGCTTACGGGGGCGGAAATCCCGGTCAAGATAGGCTCCAGATTCTCGGAAACGGGAGCAAGCCACAGAACCGTTAATGCAAAACCGAAAGTCAGTGCCAGATTGAAAAGGGTGATGATGCCATGGAGTCGATTACCAAACTGCAGGCCCCAGGATAGCAGCCAGCTGATGATAATGATCGTCAGCGCCGCGAGGCACTTTTGAAGGAGAGTACTCTGGGACACAGAGTCGGGGAGAAACGGCCTCAGGTAGATGACAAGACCCAGGGCTGAAGCCGCAATCGGTGCCGAAAACCCGATGATTAGAGAGGCCCAGCCGGAAAGAAAAGCGGTGAGAGGACCGTAGGAAGTATAAAGGAAGACGTATTCACCACCGGCTTGGGGTGTCCGAACGGCCAGCACTGAGTAACAGATGGCACCTATGAGAGCCAGCATGCCGCCGATAAGCCAGACCCCCAACAACCAGGTAGAGTTTCCAACTTCAGCCGCGATCAAACCGGAGGTGGTAAAGATCCCGATCCCGATGATGTTGCCGATGACCAGAAGAGTGGCAGCCAACAGGCCGACTTCGCGAAATAGTTGCATGAAGTACCTATGCAGGAAACAGCACGGACTCCAGGTGGGTCAAGGTTCCACTTCAATGGGAAAAACGAGAAAAGGAGAAGCCTTGCACTCCCCGGTTTCAAAGGGCATCAATCTGCTTGAATGAGCTCACGAATAACGCGTTCGAGAGCTTCTTGATCTTGAAAGTTGATGATGTGGTGGAAAATCGTTCCGTCGGTATTCACAAAAAACAGAGTGGGGAAGACGTTGATGTTTCCGAAGGCTTGCCGGGTGGGCTGATCGACATGGAGGTTGACAAAGCGCAGGCCTCCGTCCTGAAGATAGTTCTGCCTTTGTTGATCGGTGACCTCCAGTTCAAGGACCCGGTTGGCATTGAATCCGATCACCTGGAAGTTGGAATCGGTGTACTTGCGATCCAGTTGCTCCAGAATCGGGGCAATCCGGATGCAGGGCGGGCAGCCCGTAAACCAAAAATAAATGAGCAGGTTTTTCCCTTTTAGATCCTGCCTGCGGAAAATCTCATCCTGAAAACTGGACAGCTCGAACGGGGGTACGGGCTCACCGACCCATTGAGTCACCTTGACGGCGGCGCCACCACGGCGGTCCACAAAAGCGTTGATGTTTTCGAGTTCCAGTGATTCGATCTCTCCGGTTTCGGTGTTTCGTTGATACAAAGACGGCATTCGCGGATCGGTCTCCATCACAGCCAGCAGCAGGTTCACCGACTGCCGACTGATGCCGAAGCCCGTCGAGATACCCTGACGAGTCGGAATTTCTCCGGTGATTTCGAGTTCCGTTTTGAGAAAGGCGGGAATCTGAAAAAAAATCTCGTACAAACGCCCCAGAAAGGCTTTCTCCTCGGAGTTGAACCGGTCATCGTTGTACAGTTCCGAGAAGATGACTGCCTGTTGACTGTCCATCATCTCCTGGACTCCCTGGAGGACTCTTTGCTCGGTAGTCTGTCCTAACAGAGGACTCATCCAGAAAAACGCTGATAAAAGGAGGGTTCTTTGCATGGCAAAACTCTACTATGTCGGCAGCTCAATGTCGACCCAAGAGATCATGATTGTGTTCTTTCTTGAACAAACTCGTGGCCGGCCGGTTAATGGTGCAGTAGTGCCGTGGTGCAGTAGTTGACCGAATCGGCGCACTGAGGCGCCTCCCACACTCCGGAAACGTGGAACGTGGAACCTGGAACGTGGAACACGCTGGTCGAAGACCAGCGGCCAAGGCGCCTCCCACATTCCCGGAAGCCGCTCAAAGAGTGGCCGCTACAACTTGGTAGAAAATCCTAAATTCGAACTCCCAAATCCGAATCCAGACCGAATTTCAAAATTGGACCGTTCTCCACGCGGAGCATGGGCGACGCGTTTCTCCACTCCGAGTGTCAGCGAGGAGTTTCTCTGCGCGTGAAGCGCGCTTCTCCTGTCTCCTATCCCCTGTCCCCTGCCTCCCGACTTCTGTATTATAGTGTCAATTAATGGCAGTGCAGGCGAAGCAAAACCCCAGCGCGAAGAAGACCCGGGAAGTTGGCAGCGATCTCTCTCTGCTGCTGGAGGTCCTGCCTTCCCGTCTTCGTGAGACACTGGAGCAGGAACCCGATCTGGAGGATTTAATGGAGGTGGTGCTGGACTTCGGCAGACAGCCTGAAGCTAGATTCTTTGATCGTGTGGTCTACCTGGATGCTCTTGAAGTCACTCGTCAGGACCTCGATGATGTGGTCAGTCGACTGGGTCCCTTTACGGGCGACAATCGTGCCGGCATCGAGCGCACCTTACACCGTATCAGCGCGATCAGGAATCGACTTCAGGAGATCGTGGGACTCACCTGCAGGGTGGGTCGTGCCGTTAACGGTACGGTCGATATTATCCGAGACGTCATCGAAACAGGTGAGAGTCTGCTTCTTCTGGGACCTCCCGGAGTTGGGAAGACGACGCTGCTTCGAGAAGCAGCTCGCGTTCTTGCCGATGAACTGGGCAAGCGGGTGGTGGTGGTGGACACCTCGAATGAGATTGCCGGCGATGGGGATGTTCCCCATCCGGGCATCGGTCTGGCGCGCCGGATGCAGGTGGTATCGCCTGAACTGCAGCACCGGGTCATGATCGAGGCGGTTGAGAATCATATGCCGGAGGTCATCCTTATCGATGAAATTGGAACTCTTGAAGAAACTCTGGCAGCCCGCACAATTGCGGAACGTGGGGTCCAGTTAATTGCCACTGCCCATGGCATCACTCTGGATAATCTCATCATCAATCCGACTCTCTCTGATCTGCTGGGAGGGATCCAGGCCGTGACTCTGTCCGATGATGAAGCTCGGCGGCGCGGAACGCAAAAAACGGTGCTGGAGCGGAAAGCCCCTCCAACCTTTGATAATCTCGTTGAAATTCAACACCGCGACAGGCTGGCCATCTACCGGGACTGTGCCACCGTGGTGGATCGTTTTCTGGCCGAAGCACCCTTTCATCCGGAACTTCGGGTTCGGGGCTTCGATGGCAAGGTCCAAATCCGTGAGGTTCCTCAGGGTTCCAGGCATCAGAATCGCTCAACACCGGAGTTCCGAGCCTCATCGAGTGAGGTCATCCCGGATCCGGAAAGGACAGAGGTAGTACGCATCTATCCGGTGGGTGTGAGTCGGATTCGGTTGGACAAGGTGATCCGGGAATTGGGTGTGCCGGCTCGACTGGGAGATCAGCCGATTCACGCCGACGTCATTCTCAGTCTCAAGGCCCAAAGGAAACGTCAACCCAAGCGACTCCAGGAAGCGCTGGATGATGGGGTGGAGTTCTTTTCAATCAAGAGCAATACCCTGACCCAGATCAGGAATTTTCTGAGAAACTATTTCCGAGACTCTCTTTACCGTGAAGATGAGCACCGAAGGGATTACAGCTTTGCCGTTCAGGAGGCGGAGGATGCGGTGATTCGTGTTCAGCGCAAGTTTGAGCCCACTGAGTTGTCGCCCCAGAATTCTTATATTCGAAGCTTGCAGCACGAATTGATTCAGGGCCACGGGCTTCACTCCGAAAGCCGGGGAAGGGCACCTGTTAGAAGAGTGGTGGTTTTTCCAAAGGAGTTCTGAGGAAATCCTGACCCCTGACCCCGTTGTTAAGGGCGCCTGGGCCGTGCGCTCCTATCCTTCAATCAGGGCGCCGATTGAGGTGAGTCGCTTGGCCACATTTTCATAGCCCCTTTCAATTACCTCGGTATGTTCAATAGTCGTGACGCCGTCCGCGCAAAGTCCGGCCACAACCAGAGCCATGCCGGCCCTGATGTCGGGAGATTCCAGATGAATACCACGCAGTAAGGTCGGTCCCTCAACCATCACTCGATGGGGATCACACATGGTGATGGTGGCTCCCATTCGAACCAGCTTGTCGATAAAGAACATTCGGGCCTCGTACATCCAGTCATGGATCAAACAAGGACCCCGACCCTGGGTCGCCAGAACGATGGCCAGGCTTACCAGGTCGGTAGGAAAGGAAGGCCACAGACCGGCTGTGACTTGGGGAGGATTCTCCAGTTTTCCTCCCTTGACCTGGACGACATCCGGGTTCTTCTCGTCAAAATGTACACGGAAGCGCTCAAAGACATTTTGAATCGGCAGGAAGTCTTCCCGGGTCACTCCCAGTAGATCCACCTTTCCTCCCGTAACAGCGGCCGCTATGGCGATCGTTCCGGCATCGATGTAGTCCGCTGGTACCCGGAAGGTGAAGTCCTTGGCCTGGCTGGAGGGTCCGTTCTGCACCCGATAGTAATGAGGATGGAGTTCAATCTGACAGCCCAGTTCACGCAGGAAGGTCACCAGAGTCAGGACGTGGGGCTCACGTGCCGGGTTCTCGATGAGGCCCTGACCCAGAGCAGAAAAGAGGATCAGTGCGTTTTCGGTAGCGGTTACCGAGCTTTCCCTTAAATAAACCTGGGGATCCGCGACCTCTTCGGCCCTTCTCAATGTGACCCTCCCGGACTCCTCCGTAACCGAGAAACCCGCTGCTCGGAAGACATCCCAGTGCATTTCGAAGGAACGCCTTCCAATCGGGCAGCCTCCGGGTAGGGGGCAGGTGATGGAGTCCAGATGTGGTGCCAGGGCACCCAGCAAGAGAACCGATCCTCGCAACCTCTCCACCAGTTCAAAAGGAAGTTCCCCTCCCCGAAACTCCCTGGAATCAACCAGAAGCGCCCCGTTCTCCCAGGACACGTTCACACTCAGAGCTTCCATCAGTTTCAAAAGGCTGGCTACGTCTGCGATCTGTGGAACATTCTCAAACCGGACGACAGACTTCGAAAGCAAGGCTGCGGAAAGCAGTGGGAGGGCGGCGTTCTTGTTGCCTTGCACCGGATACGGTCCCGATAGCTTCTGGCGTCCCGTGATGGTGAACTTCTGACTCACTGTTTGCTCCTTTTCGGCCAGGCACTTTCGGGAAGGATACAGATTTCCGGTTCGAGCCGAATGGAGAAGCGTTCCCAGACGCGTTCGGCATACTCCTGGGCCAACCCCAGAATATCCTGGCTGGTTGCCTGGTCCAGGTTGATAATGAGATTCCCGTGATACGATGCGAACTGGGCATTTCCACGGCGTATCCCATTGGCTCCCACCGCTTCGAGAAGCTTCCCTGCCGGTATTTTGTCGAACATGATAAAGTCCTCTGGAACTTTCTCCAGGGTCTCCTGGGAAGTCTCATCCAGGGGGATGTTCTTGAAAAAGCTGCCGGGGCACCTTAAACCCACCGGATATTTCTCAAGACGTCTGGACAAGATTTCTTCGGATACATCCTGCAGTGATTCTACGCTCCTGGTCAGACCCAATCGACAGCTCAGGATAAACCACTCCCGATGGGTCTTGAACAGGCTGTGACGATAGGCGAAGTCGAGATCTGAGGCGGTGAGCACTTCGACTTGATCTCCGGACCAGAAACTCACCTCCAGGACCACAGTGCTCACCCGCTGGCCATAGGCACCTGCGTTGCCCACCAGTGCGCCGGCCAGGGTTCCGGGGATTCCGTACAGACGTTCCATGCCGGCCAGACCCAGATCATTGACCCAGCAGATCACGTTGTCCAGTTTTTCACCCCCACCCAGTTCGACCTCATTTTCACTTTGCTGTCGTCCCTTGATGAGGTTCCGTATGACCAGTCCCGGCAGGTTGCCGTCGGGGAAAAGTACATTACTTCCATCACCCAGATAAAAGATGGGGAGTCCTTCTTTTTTCGCCCAGGCCTGAGCCTGCTGTAACTGCTGGAGGTTATCCACCGGGGTGAACCACTGAGTCGTCCCGCCAACTTCCAGTGTGCTCAGATCAGCCAGCGATGCATCGCGTTGAAGCTGAATTGATGGGGGAAGGTCCGCCGACGTCAACATGAGTGAAGGTTAGCATAGAAATCTGAGGGTGGGGTACTGACCCCTGACCCCTGATCCCTGACCCCTAGAGTGTGGGAGGCACCTCAGGTGCCGATTCCGACGTGAAACCTGAAACCTGGAACGTGAAACGCGCTGGTCGAAGACCAGCGTCCCGGTTGCTTTGGAGGGCCCCTAACAGCTAAAATCATATGTTGCTCTATAAGGAAAGAGGAAAAGATACTATGTCGCCGAATGCCGTGATGACTGGAAAAGCTCTTAAGGGTTCCGATATTGCCGTGGAAGCCCTGGTACGGGAAGGGGTCGAGTTAATCTTTGGATATCCCGGGGGAGCCTCCATGGAAATCCATCAGGCCCTGACCCGGGTGGGTTCAGATCGAAAAGTACGTGTGATTCTCCCGCGACACGAACAGGGAGGGATCTTTGCGGCTGAAGGATATGCCAAGGCTAGCGGCAAGGTCGGTGTGGCACTCGCCACTTCCGGACCCGGGGCGACCAATCTGATCACGGGACTCGCCGATGCCAAGATGGACTCGGTCCCGATTGTGGCCATTACCGGACAGGTGCCCGCCTGGTTGATCGGGAAAGATGCCTTTCAGGAAACGGATGTGGTGGGCATCAGTCGACCCATCACCAAGCACAACTATCTGGTTCAAGATGTGGAAGATCTGCCCCGGATCATCAAGGAAGCTTTTCATCTGGCGTCCACCGGGCGTCCGGGACCGGTTCTGGTCGATATTCCCAAGAATGTTCAGCAGGCCAAGTGTGTTCCCGAGTGGCCTTCCGAGGTCCAGATGCGAAGCTATCGGCCCTATATTGAGGCTCGAAAGAGGGAACTCGAGCATATTGCCGAGGCCATCCGGGCTGCGCAAAAGCCCATTATTTATGCCGGCAATGGAACCATCTGTGGCAATGCCTCCCAGGAATTGGGCGAGTTTGTGGAGAAGACGGGAATTCCCGTGGTGATGACCGTCCTGGGACTTGGAGTTTTTCCCTCCAATCATCCTCTTTGTTTTGACATGTTGGGGATGCACGGAGCCTTTTACGCCAATTATGCCGTCAACCATGCGGATCTGCTGTTGGCTTTCGGTGTCCGTTTTGACGATCGGGTCACTGGCAAAGTGGAAGAGTTTGCGAAGCACGGAAAGATCGTCCATGTGGACATCGATGCCTCGGAGATCAACAAGATCAAGGAGGCCCATATTCCGGTTACCAGCGACATCCGACACGTGTTGCAGGAGCTCAACAAGATGGATCTGGGCAAGAAGGATTACTCTCAGTGGGTGCAGGAACTGGACGGCGTCAAGCAGCAAAAGCCCTACCGCTATGACGATCACGGGGAGGAGATCCTGCCCCAGTATGTTCTGCAACAACTCTCCGAGAAGACCCAGGGGAAGGCCATTATCACGACCGGTGTGGGGCAGCATCAAATGTGGGCGGCTCAGTACTTCAAATTCTTGTACCCCCGGACTCTGTTGACTTCTGCCGGGCTGGGAGCCATGGGTTTTGGGTACCCGGCTGCCTTAGGGGCCAAGCTGGGGTGTCCGGACTGGCAGGTCATTGACATCGACGGAGACGGCAGCTTTATGATGAACCTGCAGGAACTGGCTACCGCCCACATCGAGGAGATTGCCGTCAAGGCGGTGATCATGAACAACCAGCATCTGGGCATGGTGATGCAGTGGGAGGATCGATTCTACGACTCCAATCGGGCCCACACCTACATCGGCAATCCTCGTGATCCGGAGAGTATCTATCCCAATTTCGTCACGATCGCCGAAGGTTTCGGTGTGAAGGGTCGCCGTATCAGCAGGAAGGATGAGGTTTCCGAGGCGCTGGATGAAATGCTTGCCTTGGATGAACCCTATCTACTGGACGTGGTGGTTCCTTATACGGAGCATGTGTTGCCCATGATTCCCACCGGAATGACGTTTGGAGATATCATCTACGAAGATTAGGCAACATCCGGGCTAAGCCCCTGGAGGAGGGATAGCCAGGAGCTGCAAGCGAAATGCCCTTCCCAACCTCTTTTTTTGGAGTAGAAAATGGCTGACGAATTGAAATCTGCCTTGGAACTGGCTCTTGAAAAACTGGAGGATCAGGAAGACATGGCTGTGGCTAAGCTGAGCGAGGAGCAGAAGCAGGCCATCGCCCAGATTCGAGGCAACTATCAAGCTCGCATAGCTGAAGAAGAAATCGGCACTCAATCGCATATCAAGGAGGCGCTCATGTCCGGAGCCTTCGATGAAGCGGAGAAGATGAATCAGCGATTGGTGGATGAAAAGCAGCGGCTGAATCGTAAGATGGAGAAAGAGATCGAAGAAATCCGGAAGTCGGAAGACTCCTAGCCCGGATTGGTGTAGGAGGTTTCAGGCACTTGCGGTACCGCTCGAGAACCCGTTGGAATCCCGATTCCAACCGTCTGCGAATTTAATTGTAAACCCGCAGATTCCGTCCTTCAGCTCATCGACACGCAAGACCGTTCCAGCCACCTCGAACGAGATTTGCGCCTGATTGAAAACCCCCATGAGATGAAGCTTGGCCTTTTTCCCAATGACGGGATGGATCTTGGCCAGGAAATAGGCGCCTTCCCCGTCAATATCTTTGACCACGACGATCTTTCCGATTTCCTGGCCTTCCTGTTCCTGGGTCAGGACTCCCTGAAGGGGTAAGCCGAATCGGGTTGTCATTCTTCTCTCTTCGTTGTTCACAAGCCTCCTTCAGATTGTGAATGAAGCCACGCACATCCTGTGCCACAAATCTTCCACAGCTCGTATTTATCGATAAATTGTTGATTTTAATTGGTTTGATTGGAGTTTTGATCAGCGCTGTTGGCTGGAAATGTGAACCAGAGTCAACATTTTGACATTCAGGTGTCAAGCTTAGTTGACAAAGCGGCCGGTTGTTGCAGTGTGAGACAGTGTAAGGCCCCCCGGCCCCAGATGAGTGCTCTGGAGTCGACGCCCACAACCTGCCGATTGGGAAACACTCTCTGGAGAACGTCTCTCGCCTGCCCATCCCTCCGATGGCCGAAGTTGGGAAGGAGGATTCGCTGATTGGCGATGTAGAAGTTTGCGTAGCTTGCCGGAAGCCTTCCCAGATCTCTTTCGACCGGAAGCGGCATGGGCAAGGGGATGACTTCAAACGGGTTGCCCTGCTCATCTCGGGCTTCCTGCAGTCGTTGATAGTTTTCCTGCAGCGCTTCATAATTTTCATCAGCCGGATCTTCTTCAAGGGCACACACCAGGGTGCGGCGATTCACAAAACGGGCAAGATTATCCACGTGCCCATCCGTGTCGTCACCTGCGATGCCGCGGGAAATCCACACCACGTGACCAATGCCCAGGTAGTCCTTCAAGCATTGGCTGATCTCAGTTTCGGACCGAGACGGATTGCGATTCGGATTCAGGAGACACTGTCGGGTGCTCAGACACACACCTGCTCCATTGACTTCGATGGAGCCTCCTTCCAACACGAGTGCGGGGTGGAAGCAGGGCATGTCCAGGAGGGTCTGGAGTCGCTCCGGAATGTCGGCGTCCTCTTTGAGATCCTCGTACTTGTTGCCCCAGGCATTGAATTTCCAATGGTTGAAGGCCGGCTCAATCTTGCCTTGAGTTGTACGCAAAAGAAAATTGGGTCCATAGTCGCGGATCCAGGAGTCGGTGGTCTTGATGTGATGAAACACCACCCGTTCGGCAGGTACACTGGCGGGTCCCAGGCGTTCACGAATGAATCTCTCGGTTTCGGCGTCGTCAACCAGCAGGTCCACTCGTTCGCTGGGTGTCAGTAAATCCAGAAGGCGCAGGTAAGTGTCCTGAACCTGGGGCACTGAATCGGGCCAGGTGGTGGAATTTGTGGGCCATACCAGCCAGGTTGATTGGTGAGGATGCCATTCCGGTGGCATCTTATAACCCAGGCTGGCCGGCGTGGATGGGCGTGGATGGGCCGGACTACTCACTGCCGGAGTCTTCGTCGAGAAAACGGAGGTCGAGTCCCTGGTAGGCTTCAATGCGCCGGTCCCTCCAGAATGGCCAGTTACGCCGAGTTTCCTCGATCTGGGTCAGATCGCACTCGACCACCAGGATCTCCTCCTGCTCGCCGGAAGCCCGGGCCAGGACGTGTCCAAAGGGATCACAGACAAAGGACTGTCCCCAGAAGGTCAGGTTGCCCTCTCGGCCCACCCGGTTGACGGCGGCAAGAAAGACACCGTTGGAGATGGCGTGGCCTCGTTGAACCGTCTCCCAGGCCGAGTGCTGGGCCTGGTTTTCCCGGTCGGATGCGCCCTCCAGCCAGCCGATGGCGGTTGGAAACAAAATCAGCTGGGCTCCCTTCAGGGCCGTCAAACGGGCTGCTTCCGGGAACCACTGATCCCAGCACACCAAGACACCCAGCTCTCCGTAAGGCGTGGAGTGGCTTTGAAATCCCAGGTCGCCGGGAGTGAAGTAGAATTTTTCATAGTAGCAGGGATCGTCGGGTATATGCATCTTGCGATATTTCCCCGCCACCTCACCCTGGATATCAATGATGGCTGCACAATTGTGATAGATGCCGGAGGTCCGTCTCTCAAAGATGGAGGCGACGATCACCACCTGCAGTTCTTGGGCGATCTTTCCCAGCTGCTCGGTGGTGGGTCCGGGAACCGGCTCGGCCAGGTCAAAGAAACGGGCATTTTCCTCCTGGCAAAAATAGGGAGAGCGGAAAAGCTCCTGTAAACAGATCACCTGAGCGCCTCTGGCTGCCGCTGTTCGAATATGGTCGATGGAGCGTTGAACATTCTCCTGGGGATTTTCACCACAACCCATCTGAATGAGTCCGAGACTCACTGTCCGGGGCGAGGAAACGAATTCTTTGGGCGGGTCCTTCTGAACTTCTTGAGGTGTCATCCGGTGGCAGGAGTATAGCATGGCCGTTGTCGGCTCAAGGTAGGTGAAAGGCGCTGTGATGGCGGGTTGCGTTGACTGTGACCGGTCCGCTTGGTATCATTCGCGGGTTGATTCGGAGGAGAGTTTGGGTCCGTTTCAGGTACTCGCAGCTTTAGATAAACCAACCAACGTCCCGATTTTCATGAGTTATTCCTATGCGTAGCTGGAAAAAGTTTCGAACCACGCTTCGCGAATGGAAAATGGTGACGAAGGTCCTCCTGTTTCAAAGCCATCCAATGCTGGTGCACATTATACCCATGCGCCGTTGCAATTTGTCCTGTACCTATTGCAATGAGTTTGATGATCACTCCGAGCCGGTTCCCGTTGAGACGATAAATCGCTGGATCGATCGTTTGGCGGAACTGGGCACATCGATCGTTACCATCAGCGGCGGGGAGCCTCTCATGCATCCCGAACTGGAGAGCGTCATTGCTCGAATTCGCCAGCGAAACATGATTTCGGGTCTCATTACCAACGGGTATTTGCTCTCCCGCAAACGGATCGGTTCCCTCAATGACTCGGGCCTGGAACATTTGCAGATCAGCATCGACAATGTAGAGCCCGATGAGACTTCCATGAAGAGCCTGAAGGTACTGGACAAGAAGCTTCGCTATCTGGCTGAGCTGGCCGAATTCAAGGTTAATATCAATTCCGTGTTGGGTTCGGGAGTCAAAAATCCGGAGGATGCTCTGGTGATCGGGAAGCGGGCTGTCGAGTTGGGCTTCACCTGTACCGTGGGCTTGATCCATGATGGAACCGGGGCCCTGAAACCCCTGGCCGGCCGTGAAAAGGAAATTTTTCTGGAGCTGAGGGGTCTTGGAAAAAAGGGCTATGCGCGTGGCAATAAATACTTCCAGGACAATCTGGTCAATGGAAAGTCAAACGGATGGAGATGCCGTGCGGGCGCCCGTTATCTATACCTATGTGAGGATGGCCTGGTGCACTACTGCTCCCAGCAGCGGGGATACCCGGGAATCCCGGTGGAAGAGTATGGCCTTGAAGATATCAAGCGTGAATACCTGACCGATAAACCTTGCTCGCCGACCTGCACCATCTCCTGCGTTCATCATGCCTCCATTGCGGATTTCTGGCGATCACCTCAGATACTGAAGGCCTTTCAGCCGGAGCTCCCGTCCAGACCCTCCTCCAAGCCTGCACCCATGGAAGACCTGTTGCAGCTGGAATAGTGGGCAAACTGACAACTGACGACTGACAGAAGAGTCGGACTCCTGCCGCCTGAAAGAAAATCCGAAATCCGAAGTCCCAAATCAGAAACACAGATTCCCAATTCCGAACCTGGAACCGAGAGTTTCAGTATTCTCCACGCGGTGCATTAGCGACGCGTTTCTCCACTCCGAGCGTCGGCGAGGAGTTTCTCCGCGCGCCAAGCGCGCTTCTCCTGGCTCCCTTTTGTCAGCTGTCAGTTGTCAGCTCTTCCCGGGCCATCTCAAACACCCGGTCAAACATCTTCTTGGTGAGTCGTCCCGTCTGAGTGTTCTGCTGGCTGGGATGGTAGGAAGCAATAAGGGTGGTTTTTTCATCCAGTTGATAGCTGGAGGCGTGGGCGAAATTGGGAAGAGGCTTGGGGACATGCCATTGAAGTTCCCGACGAGCCCACCAATAGGCCTGCCAGGCGATCCGTCCCAATGCCACCACTACTCCAACACGATTCAGAAGCTTCAGTTCCCATCGCAGATAATGCCGGCAATCCATGAGTACCTGGCGGGTCGGCTTGTTCAGGGGGGGGGCACAGTGGAGAGCGGCGGTTATGTAGGCATCCCGAAGTTGCAGCCCATCCTCGAGATCCCGACTGGTGGGCTGGCTGCAAAAGTCAAAGCGGTGAAGGGTGTCGTAAAGGAAATCTCCACTTCGATCTCCCGTGAACATTCTCCCGGTTCGGTTGGCTCCATGCCCGGCGGGAGCCAGTCCCAG
>JAYZBY010000044.1:0-6523 GCA_036338555.1 Acidobacteriota bacterium
TGAGAGGTCCCCGGAAAAGTCACCGGTGGGTAGAAGAATAAAGGGCAGACCAGGGAGGAAGAAGATGAGCACTTTTACCGAGCGCATGATTGGAGCCGCCGTACTGGATGTTCCCACCTATGAAGAGGTGGAAGCAGACACCACGGCCACCACCCAGGCCATGGGTGTGGTGCTGCTCTCCAGCCTTGCCCAGGGCATCGCGGGTGCGACCCAGGGAGGGGGCAGTGGTTTTGTTGGGGGTGCCATGGGGGCCTTGATCGGCTGGTTCATCTGGGCCTTCGTGGTATTCATCATCGGTACCAAGCTTCTTCCGGAGCCGCAGACCCGCTCGGATCTGGGAGAATTATTGCGCACTACCGGTTTTTCCGCCTCGCCGGGTCTGCTGCGGGTGCTGGGCGTGATTCCGCTGATCGGCGGGTTGATCACGTTTGCCGTGAGTATCTGGATGCTGGTTGCAATGATCATCGCGGTACGGCAAGCACTGGACTATCAAAGCACGGGTCGAGCGGTAGGGGTCTGTTTGATCGGCTGGGTCTTCTTCATGGTGATTATCGTGGTGTTGTCGGGGGGAATGGCCGCATAGCCGAGCAGAAAGAAAGCTCACCTCTCCCCGGAACTCGCCTCCCTTTCACAAGCCCTTTCTACGCCGATTCCCCCAGGTAGCTCTTCAGGCGGTCGAGGCTCTCCGGGTAGCAGCCCATGCACTTCCACAGCAGGATGGAGGCGATCAGGTGAGCCGTCACGGTGGAGGAGAGGAGGGAGTAGCGGATGCCCTGCAGCCCGAAGGCCGCCTCGGTGAATAGGTAGTCGGTCAGTAGCGCCAGCACCACTGGACCGACTGCCAGGCCGATCATGTTGACGAAAAACAGGTAGATCGCCGAGGTCTGACCCCTGAAGTTGTTGGGCATCATCTCCTGGATCGCCGCCGGTGCGACGCCAAAGGGCATCTTAGCCAGGAAGACCGCGAAGACGACCAGGATCATCGCCAGGTTGTCGTTGACCAGAAGAGGAAAGAGGATTCCGAAAGGGAGCCAGGCCCAGGCGGCGAAAAAGCCGACCCGGATCTTGGCATCGCGGTAGCCCTTCCGGGTCAACCAGTCGGCCAGGATCCCTCCGCTGAAGATCCCGGCGGCGCCGCAGACAAAGATGATGCTGCCGTAGATCAGGCCGAACTTATCCGCCTGCCAGCCGTGCACTCGCCGGAACATCTCGGGCAGCCAGGCCGCGCTGCTGTAGGAGGAGAAGGAGAGCAGGGCAAAGCCGATGTTGTGGGTGAGAATGGTGCGACGATTTTCGCCGATGTAGCGCAGCACCTCCCGGAGCGGAACTCCCTTCGGCCTGGGGCCGGTCCGGGGCCCTCGCTCCACCAGGCCCCTTCGCAGCGGTTCGCGCACCGTGAACAACAGCAGGGGAGCGACCAGCAGCCCGGGCAGGCCGACAAAAAAGAAGACCTTCTGCCAGGGCTGGACCAGGCCCAGCATAGGCAGATCCCAGGGTGCGGTGTTGCGCACGTAGGTAATCGCCTTGCCGCCGATCAGGTAGGCCAGTCCGGATCCGAGGTAGATCCCCATGCCGTAAAAGCCGAGTGCGCGGGCCAGCTTTCCGCGCCGGAAGTAGTCGGTGATGATCGAATAGGCGGCCGGTGACAGTGAGGCCTCCCCCACCCCAACCCCCGCTCGCATCAGGGCCATCTGCCAGAAAGTCCGCGCCAGGCCGCAGAAGGCGGTCATCAGGCTCCACAGCGTGATGCCGATCGAGATCAGAACTTTCCGATTGCGCGAGTCGGCCAGGCGGCCCAGCGGGATGCCGAAGAGGGTGTAAAAGATCGCGAAGGCGGGTCCCATCAGAAACCCGGCCTGCCAGTCCCGGGTCAGGTTGAGCCCCTGCTTGAGGTCCTCAACCATCATGCTGAGAATCTGGCGATCGACGAAGGAGAAGACGTAGGCCAGGGTCAGGACCGAGACCACATACCAGGCGTAGCCTTCGCTGGGGTAAGGAGGGGACTCCGAAGATGAGTTCCGGCCGACGGGTGACGGGGGCTGGTCCGGGCTCGGATCGAGGTTCTCAGCTGACTCCTGGTGGTGCGATCTGTCTTCAGGCATGGGTTTCCCAAAATGCCCATTATGCAAAATTCCTGCGGGGTTTTCCTGATGCCTGTCAGAATCTCAAGCCCGTCCCATGTAGGCCTGCCTGCTGGCCATGTCCTTCAGGTCCCATCGAAGCTGATAAGATAGTTTATGGAGGTGCTGCTCGATGAAAGCCGTCTGGAACAATGCCACGCTCGCTGAAAGTGAATCGATTGTTGTGGTGGAAGGATTTCACTACTTCCCCTCGGATTCCGTCAACCGGGCCTATTTTGAAGACACCGACACTCACACCGACTGTTCCTGGAAAGGGCAGGCCAGTTACTACGACATCGTGGTCGAAGGGGAGCGGAATGAAGATGCCGCCTGGTACTACCCGGAGCCCAAGGAGAAGGCGGCCAAAATCAAGGATCATATCGCCTTCTGGAAGGGCGTTGAGATCGTGTCGTAGGGGTCCTCCTTCGATCCTCGCTCCACTTTTTCACAAAAAAGTCCCCCGGGCGCTGGCTCTGGGTTAGCGTAGGGGCGCACCGAGTGCGCCCACGGCGCCCCTACTAGATGAACAACTCAGGCGCCGAAGGGGGACTTCCTGACCCCTTTGACTGGCTGAAAGGCCGCTCATAGAGCGGCCGCTACAAAATCTTGCCTGCGGACCAGGGCGCCCGAAATCTCCGATCGGATCGGGGCTTCACGGTTCAATTCGGCCCTGCAGTAGACAATCGATGCATCATGCGGACTAAAAATCAAACAGGTAGGTCAACTTGACGATCAGGGCTCTTTCCCGGACTTCTCCGGTGGTGGCCCTCCTTTCGTTGTAGACCACGAACAGGTCGTTCAAGGGCCGGTAGATAAAGTTGAAGCGGAGGTTGCTGGAGAACTCTTGGAGGGTGCTGTTGTACTGGATCAGCGCATTTAAAAACATGCGTGTACTGAAGGAGTAGTTCAGGCGCGCTCTGACCAGGTCGGTATCAAAATCCCCGGAAGGAAGATCCACGTTATCGTGGGTCCAGGATAAATTGGCTCCGAATCGGTAGCCGGGCTGAAACAGAAATCCTGTGGTCAGGGAGTGCTGGTGCCCATCGAAGAATCCACCGCTTCTGAGAAAGAAGTTGCCGCTGAACATGCGGCTCAGATCGCTGGTGAAACTGGTGGTGATTTCCTGGAACCAGTAATCCCCCGCCTCGATGGCCTGGCCGGGCCGGATAAAGAAGGGCTCCTCCAGACGTTCAAATCGGAAGCGGTGGGTAAACCAGCCGCGGCCTCCGTCGTGCAGGTCAAAAGAGAGGGTCTGATCAAAATCCCGACTCTGGAATACATTCTCCTGGTTGGTGATGTACTCCAGTCCCATGGAGGGCTTGAGTTCGCGTATCCAGGGGATGGTCTCGCCCGGCCTGGGCTTGATGCCAAATTCTCCTCGACTCCGCCGAATTCCGACACGAGGCACAAAACCCACTTCCGGATTGAAGTTGTCCTCGATGGACAGATATTCGGCCTGCACGTCATAGAAGGGGTCGTTCCATCCCACAAAGGTATGAAAGGCCTTGTTTTTCCCCTCCAACCCTTCAGTATCGGTTTTCAAGAGGAAGGCCGCCGCCTCCAGGTACCGGAAGAACAGAAAATTGCTGTCCACCCCGTAAGTCCGATTGGTGCGGCCTCCGGCTTCATGCTTGTTGATGAAAATTCCTCCCAGATCCGAATTCTGAAGAATGTCACGCCGGACCCGGGCCACTGAAAAATGGGTGGACGGAGTGGATTCAACTCCGTCGGTCTGCATGGAGAGAAAGCCCAGCTGGTATTTCCCGGCACGTCCCGTTAACCGGGCACCGCCCACAATGGGGACCACCTCGCCTTCGGAAAGACCAATGCGCCGGCTGAAAAAGGCAATCAGATCCCGGTTGTTCGATCGGAATCCACTTCCCACCCTCTTGATCCTGAAAACGGTGGCGTTTTCCAGAAAGAATTCACGCTTTTCAGGGAAGAACAACGGAAAGCGGGTCAAGTTGATCTGCTGTTGATCGGCCTCCACCTGGGCGAAATCGGTGTTGACCGTCAGGTCCAGCGTCACTCCCGGAGTCACTCCGTACTTGACGTCCATGCCCAGTTCCGGTTGAAAATCCACGTCGTCGTCCTGATGACGCACGATTGGGGCCGAGACATAGGGTTTCAGATAGAGGTTTCGACCCTGGCGAACGCCTCCCACCCCTTCGAGAATGCCGGCCAGGGAGATACGGCCAATTCGATAAGGGCGAGCCACAGCAGACCAGTGATTGACTTCGTTCTTGCGGCGGATGCGACGCACGAAGTTCACTCCCCAGATCTGTTCCTTCAACTCTCGGAAGCGCAAAGTCTTGAAGGGAATCACCATTTCCACCTGCCAGCCCGATTCCGAGATTAGGGTTTT
Source organism: Acidobacteriota bacterium (assembly GCA_036338555.1). Classification (GTDB taxonomy): domain Bacteria; phylum Acidobacteriota; class UBA6911; order RPQK01; family JADFOI01; genus JAPYTY01. Next base: position 4,486 of record JAYZBY010000044.1, read on the forward strand.
TACATGCCAGATGCCGTCCCAATCAAAGTTGGAATTGGCCCCATTCGCGCCAAACTGGGCATCCCGCTTGGCGCCCCCGGGGTTGGTGGAAAAAAAGAAACCGTTGCGGTTGTCATCAAAGGTGTCCAGGGCCATACCAAAATGGTCGCCCTGAAAGGACGAATAGTCCCGGGTCAGGTCGTTGACGACCAGGCCTGTCCGACCGGCTGAATCGAAGCAGTAAACCCCGACGTAAAGGTTGTCCTTGTCATACAGGAGTCGGACCTCGGTACGCTCGGTCACCCGACCACCCATCACCGGTTCCTGCTGAATAAAGTCGGAGGCCGGTTGGGCCAGATCCCAGGCCGGCTCATCCAGCCGCCCATCCAGAACCATGGGTGTCTCGATATAGACGGCCGACATGCTCCGCTTCTGATCTGCCCCTTCAAGCAGAGACAGCCCGGGACCGACGAGCAGCAGAAGCGCCAAAAGCAAACCTCTTGATCTGATATTTACAATCATCTCGTTTTGGTTGGGTGCAAGGCCCCTAACTCCCACTGAAAACCCTTATGATACTGGATCCTAAACTAGAGCCCCCAATACTGCATCAAATCTCTGCTGCATCGCTGTCCGCTTCGTGCACTCGTGCTTTCGTGCTGTCGTGGATTGGTGCGGTAGTGCGGTAGGAAGGGCGCACGGCCGTGTCCCCCTACTAGTATCTTGTCAGGGGTCAGGGGTCAGGGGTCAGCCGGTCCGCTCTTTCTTCTGTCTTCTTCTCCCGAAACAGGTTAGCATCGCTTTCAATATGTCTGAACGGTCCGACTTTTTGAAAAAGACCGAACTCTTGAATGGGGTCCCGGACGACCTGATTGAGGGGATGATCGAGGGCTTCCAGGAGATCCGGGTAAAATCCGGAGACACCATCTTTCAGGAAGGGGAGATCGGAGACGGCGTCTATGTGGTGGTGGAGGGCAGTCTGGACCTGGTGACCAAGAATGTCAAGGTGTTCCGGGTTGAAAGCGGCGAATGGGTGGGCGAACTCGCCCTGATCGACGAAGCTCCGCGCAGTGCTTCAGCCATCGCTGAAACGGATGCCTTGCTGCTCAAGTGGACCCGCGAAGACTTCATGAAGGCTCTCAAAGGGAATCCGGAAGTGGTTCACGGCATCTTGAAAACACTCTCCAGAAAGCTGCGTCAGGATCTTGCCCTCCAGGTGGAGTCGACCGTACGGCATGAACGCTGGTTGCAGGATATTCAGCGGGCTCATGAGATTCAGATGGCGATGCTGCCCGACGGGGATTTGTCTGCGGAAAAGATTGTCATCTCCGGCTACTGTCATCCGGCCGAGGATGTGGGAGGCGACTACTACGACTATCTTCCTCTGGCGGGTAATCAGCTCAGTCTCATCCTGGCGGACGTGATGGGACACGGGTTTTATGCCGGCCTGCTGGTGGCCATGGTCAAGAGTTGCCTGCACACACAGACCCGGACCGATTCTTCACCGGCAGCGGTCATGGAGGCCATGAATCGAACTGTCTTCAGTTCCGTCAAAAGTGGGTTGCTGATGACCTGTTGCTACCTGGTCTTTGATTTTCAGAAACAAACCCTCAACTATACCAATGCCGGACATCCCTTCCCTTACCACTACTGTCGAGCCACCGATCGGTTGGAGAGATTGGATTCCACCGATCTGCTCCTTGGCATTCCGGGTTTTCAGGATGTTCAATTCACGACCCTGGAAAAGAGCATGGAGCCGGGGGACCTGCTGGTGCTGTATTCCGACGGGATTCCTGAGGCGGCCAATGCGGACGATGAGGAGTTCGGGGAAGAGTGTATGGCTGAGATTCTCCTGGAGAACAAGGATAAGTCCGCTGAGGAGATCAAGGACAGTGTGCTGGATGCGGTATCCCGGCATTGCCAGGGGATGGCGCAGGCGGACGACATCACTCTGGTGGTGGCCCAAGCGTTGTGAAATGGGTCGCATCGTTGGTGCCTTTATCTTCCCTGATGTGTGGCAGCAGTGGACTGAGGATGAAGCTAAGCAACAGCTGGATAACCT
>JAYZBY010000045.1:0-36176 GCA_036338555.1 Acidobacteriota bacterium
CTGTGCCTCTGTGGTGAAATTATCTTCTTCTGCGTCTCTTTGGTGCAGCCCTCAAACCGAGATCCGCCGTATCTCCTCCTCGAACTCCTTCATCAGGGCATCCCTTTCAAGTTGAGGAAGGAAGGATGAACGAACCCCCTGCAGCGCCAGATGATCGATTTCTTTCCGGCCCAGCTCAAAAAGCCGGACCGCCAGCTGGAATTCCTGGTTCAGGGTGACTCCGAACAGTCCCGGATCGTCCGTATTCAGGGTCACGGCCACCCCCTTTCGGTAAAGCAACCCGAAGGGATTGTCCGAAATTGGCGTCCAGGCCCCAGTCCTGGCATTGCTGGTGAGACAAACATCCAGCCCGATGCCATGTTGACACAGGTAGTCGACGAGATCCGGATCCCGGGCCGCCTGAATTCCGTGGCCGATCCGCCTGGCCCCTAGGACCTTGAGGGCCTCCCACACCTGTTGCGCATCGCCGATCTCACCGGCGTGAACATGGGCATAGAGCCGGTGGGCCCGAACCCAGGCAAAGACCTCCTGATACTCGCTCATGGCAAGCGAATTTTCATCACCGCCCAGACCGATTCCCACCACTCCCTGCCCAGCAAACTCGGCAGCCAGCTCGGCGGTTCGCCAGGCCCACTCGACTTCGAATTGACGAACGCAATCCAGTATCCAACGAATCGTGGCTCCCTGACTCGCGATTCTTGTACTTTGGTCCAGCAAAGCGACCAGGATCTCTTTTCCGTTTCCTCCGGCTCTCCAGGGAATAGAGGGCGTGTAGATGATCTCTGCGTAGCGAATATTTTGCTCTCTGAAATAAACCCCCAGACGATCAAGCACCATCGAATAATCTTCAGGCTGGTGGAGATGCTCGCAGACAGTTCGGTAGGTATCCAGGAAGTGGTAGAAATCTCGGTAATGGAAAAGCTGAGTCTCGAGCTCCTCCTCGGTGAGCGAGGCGTATTGGCTTTGGTATTTCCGGCTGAGATCCCGCAGGGTGGCGGGCGTTACCGATCCTTCCAGATGAAGATGGAGTTCCGCTTTCGGGAGGTGCTGGATGTAATCATCCGAGACGGAGTTGCTCTCCTTGGCCATCAGATGAGCAATTGAAGCTCCCTGAGGTGATCAATCGTCTCCCCGGAGATGAAATTCTCATAGGTCTTTAATTCCTTGTCGGCCGGAGTGCGCTTCCTCATTTCGTCCCAGCACATGGGAGAGACGAAGATGAGCTCAGCTTCCTGAATGATTTTTTCGATCAAATCCTCTCGGTGAATCGGTGCGATCCAGAATTGTTTCTCGGTGGAGGGATAAAAGAGATTCATGAAGATCTCCTGGGAGGCGTGCATCGTCTTCTCGTCCTGAATCACGATGGCGACGTTGCGGCTCTGGGCGGCCTCCAGGATCTCCCGGTAAATTTCATGGCTGGGTTTGATCTCCACCACCGGCTTCCCATGCTGCTCGGCAAGCGGCTTCACTTCCTCCATATGCCAACTGGTGGTCAAGAAGTAGTCGCAATCCTGGAGTAGCTGACTGGCGCCGTTGCTCTGGACCTGGCTCAGGGATATCGACGACGCCTTGGCTCCCAGGCGCAGTGTCAGCTCACGGGAGAAGATGAAGGCCTCCTCCTCATGATCAATCACGGCCAGATGAATCTGCTTCAAGTTCCTTCCCGAGGTATAGCTCTCAAAAAGCGGGATGAACTTCTCAGCAGGCAATCCCAGGCCTACGGCTTTCTTTTCAACCTCTTTCAGCAATTTGAAGATTGCTTGCCGCCGCATTTGCTCGTAGCCACCCTCCCCGCTTCGATTGCGCAGGAAGGCACCGCTGCCTTTGACGATCTCGATATAGTTCTCTTCAGCCAGTCGGAGGTAGATCTTCCGAATGGTCTTGTAATTAACTCCCAGTTCCTCGGCCACCTCACGGATCGAAGGCAGGCGATCTCCCTCCTTGATTTTTCCGCAATAAATGGCCGACAGGAGTTGACCCTTGATCTGTTCGTAGGAACTTAGGGCGACTTCTGGATCGAGATTGAATTTGATCATCTAAATTCGAGTCAGCCTAACACAAAGGGATGTCCGGTCAATTCTTCGGCATCATACATCCAGGGCCGCAGGGCCGCAGGGATGCGAACGGTCCCGTCGGCCTGCTGAAAGTTCTCGAGGATCGCCACCCAGGTCCTCCCTACGGCCAAGCCCGAGCCATTGAGGGTATGGACCCATTGGCTCCGCTTGTTGCCGCTGGCCTTGAACCGGATGTTCGCCCGGCGCGCCTGAAAATCCTCGAAGTTGGTACAGGAGGAGATTTCGCGATATTTCTCCTGAGAGGGCACCCAGACTTCCAGATCATAAGTCTTGGCGGCACTGAAGGACATGTCGCCGGTCGATAAAGTCACCACCCGATAGGGAAGTTCCAGCCGGCGGAGAATCTCCTCTGCATGGGAAGTCAATTCTTCCAGCCTTTCATAGGAGTCTTCCGGCTTGGAAAACTTCACCAGTTCAACCTTGTTGAATTGATGCTGCCGAATCAAACCCCTGGTGTCCTTGCCGTAGGATCCCGCTTCACTGCGAAAGCAGGGTGTGTAGGCCACGAAATTGATGGGTAGTTGCTCTTCATCCAGAATTTCATTGGCAAACACGTTGGTGACAGGAACCTCAGCGGTGGGAACCAGAAAGTAATCTGTGCCCTCCACATGAAACAGGTCTTCTTCAAACTTGGGGAGGTTGCCGGTTCCAAAAAAGCTGGCTCGATTGGCCATAAAGGGCGGAAGAATCTCCAGGTATCCATGTTCCCGCACGTGAACGTGGAGCATGAAATTGATCAGAGCCCGCTCCAGCAGCGCTCCATCCCCATAGTAGTTGGTGAATCGAGCACCGGTGATTTTACTGGCCCGCTCCGGATCCAGAATCCCCAGACTGGCACCCAGATCGACATGATCACGGACGGTAAAATCAAATTCAGGAACCTCCCCGACTTCCCTGACCAGGGCGTTGGCTGTTTCATCGGGGCCCACCGGCACGCTCGGGTGGGGAAGGTTCGGAATTTCCGCCAGCAGATCCCGGACACCTTCTTCCAGCGATTTGATCTTCTCATCCAGCTCCTTGATGCGAGCTGAAACCTGCTTCATCTCGGCAATCTTCTCGCCGGCATCCTCCCCCAGCTTTTTCATCTCGGCAATCTCGTCGCTGGTCTTATTGCGAAGCCCTCGGGCCTCCTCCCACTCCTGTCGGACCGACCGCTCTTCCTGGTCCAGCTTGAGAAAAGCCTCCTGGTCCAATTCAAAGCCTTTGCACTTGAGCCGCTCCTGGACGGAATCCAGATTCTCTCGGATCATGCTTCGGTCTAACATTCCAGGTTACAACCTCAAGCCTTTCAAGTAAGTTCGAAACTCTTCGCCCACCTCTGGGTGCTCCAGCGCGAACTGGACGGTGGCCACCAGATACTCCAGTTTATTCCCCGCATCATAACGAACACCGCGAAAACGATAAGCATACAAGGGTTCCTTTTCGATCAAACCCTTGAGGCCATCGGTGAGCTGAATTTCTCCTCCCGCACCCGGCTGGGTGGCTTTGAGGGCTTCAAAAATTCCAGGGGTGAGAATGTATCGACCGGGGATGATCAGATTGGATGGAGCATCCTCGGGCGCCGGCTTTTCCACCAGCCCCCGGACTCGATAGAGCCGATCGTCCTTGCCTTCAACCGGTTCGACGGCCACCACCCCATAGCGGGAAACGGCTTCCGGCGGAACTTCCATCACGGCAACCACGCTGGCCTGGCAGGCTTGGTGGGCTTCCAGCAGCTGCTTCAAGCAAGGAACGTCGCCGCGGAAAATATCATCCCCCAACAGGACTGCGAAGGGCTCTTCAGTGAGCAGGCTCTGGGCAACCAGAACGGCATGTCCCAAGCCCAAGGGATTCTCCTGGCGGACCGAAGAAACGGAAACCATTTCCGCGATCTCCTCAACCATCTGGAGTTCCTTCTTTTTCCCCAATTCCAGAAGCCGCTGCTCCAGTCCGGTGTTGTGGAGAAAATGGCCTTCGATCTCGCCCTTTTTCGGGCTGGTCACCAAAACAACGTTTTCAAGGCCGGACTGGACCACCTCCTCCACAACATATTGGATGGTGGGCTTGTCCACGATGGGCAACATTTCCTTGGGGACGGCTTTGGTGGCCGGGAGAAACCGAGTTCCCAGGCCCGCCGCCGGAATGACCGCCTGTCGAACTTGCTTCACTGATTTTTCACCCACGCTTTGACCAGCATAAAAGGATGATAACATGGGGGTTCCAGGGAGGGAAGGCGACTGAACTGCAGGGCCATCGAACTTGACAATCCCCAGGCTGGAATCATATATTTTCCCAGATGCCTCTTTACGAATACCGCTGTGAACAATGTGAAGATATCAGCGAGACCATTCAGAAGTTTTCTGATCCTCCGTTGACCACCTGCGAGGTCTGTGGAGGCAAGCTGGAGCGCCTCCTATCCCCTTCCGCCATTCAGTTCAAGGGGTCCGGATGGTATGTCAATGACTACGGCAAGAAGAATGGTCAGGAGGCTGGGGCCAAGGTTTCTTCGGAAAAAACGGAAAAAAAAGAAGCGGCGGGCTCTTCTGACTCCAAGAGCGCTTCCAAAACCAAGAAGGACGCCCCTGCGAAGTAAGTGCCAGTAGGCGCTAACATAAAGCGATTACCTTGAAAGTACTTGTCGTCGGGGCCGGTGGCCGGGAGCACGCCATCGTCTCGAAAATCAGTCGCAGTTCCCACCTCGAAAAGCTTTACTGCGCTCCGGGGAATGCCGGAACCAGTCAACTGGCCAACAACATCCCCATTCCAGCGGAGGACATCGACAGTCTGCTCGATTTCGTCCGCTCCGAGGGCATCGACCTGACGGTGGTCGGGCCGGAGGCGCCCCTGGTCAATGGAATTGTGGATCGTTTCGAGGAGAACGATTTCGCCGTAGCAGGACCCTCGCAGGCGGCAGCCATTCTGGAAGGCAGCAAGGCCTTTGCCAAAGATTTCATGAAGCGGCACTCCATTCCCACCGCAGCTTACCAGACTTTCGATCAGATGGACCTGGCCGGAGCCGCTCTGGAAAATAACCAGTTCCAGTTCCCGGTGGTTTTGAAGGCGGACGGCTTGGCGGCAGGCAAAGGCGTCTTCGTGTGCGCCAATCTGGAGGAGAGCCAGGAGGCTCTCGATGCCATCATGGGAGAAAGAAGATTCGGAGCTTCCGGCGATCACCTCGTCATCGAGGAGTTCCTGGAGGGAGAGGAAGTTTCTTTTATGGTTTTCTCCGACGGCGTCAAAATTTTGCCGATGGTGCCGTCCCAGGATCACAAGGCCATCCACGAAGGCGATCAAGGCCCGAATACGGGCGGCATGGGAGCCTATTCGATTGATGCCATTCTCTCCGATGACCTGCGTCAACAGATTCTGGATGAAGTCATTCACCCTACGATTCGTGGAATGTCCCAGGAGGGAAGGCTTTACCGCGGCATCCTCTATGCCGGCCTCATGATCACTCGGGACGGCCCCAAGGTTCTAGAATTCAATGTTCGCCTCGGGGATCCGGAAACACAGGTCGTGCTTCCTCGACTCAAGAGCGATCTTTTGACTGCCTTGAACCAAATGGCCCAGGGCGACTTGAAAGATGTGAATCTGGAATGGAGCGCCGAGGCGGCCGTTTGCGTGGTGATTGCCGCGGGAGGATACCCGGGATCCTATGAAAAGGGAAGGGAGATCTCCGGATTGGAAATGGCCGACGAAGAAACAAACACCATCACCTTTCATGCAGGAACTGAATTGAAAGAGGAGAAGGTGGTGACCAGCGGCGGTAGAGTTCTGGGCGTGACCTCCCTTGCACCCACCCTCAGGGCGGCCGTCATCCGAGCCTATGAGGCGGTGAACAAGATTCATTTCGACGGAATGTACTGTCGTCGGGATATTGCCTCAAAAGGAATTGCTAGATTAGAAAGGAATTGACATGGCGGCGCCAAAAGTCGGAATTTTAATGGGCAGCAAATCAGATCTCGGCGTCATGGAAGGGGCGGCCAAAACCCTCGAGCAATTTGAGGTTCCCTTCGACATGAAGGTTCGCTCGGCCCATCGGACCCCTCAAGAGACGGCGGAGTACGTCGGATCGGCCGAAAGTCGCGGCATCCAGGTCCTGATCGCCGGTGCCGGATTTGCCGCCCACCTGGCCGGAGCCCTAGCGGCCCACTCCAGCCTCCCGATCATCGCGGTTCCTCTGGACTCCTCTCCTCTGCAGGGATTGGATTCCCTGCTCGCCTCGGTTCAAATGCCCCAGGGGGTTCCCGTGGCCTGCATGACAATCGGCAAGGCAGGCGCGGTCAACGCCGCTCTTTTCGCAATCCAGATTCTGAGCCTGAGTGACCCGGATTTAGCCGAAAAGTTCAGGGAATATCGAAAAAAGCTGCGAGAAAAGACCCTGGCGATCGAGCTTTAGCCCGCCGCCAAGCGCTGGTCGAAGACCAGCGCGTTCCACGTTCCAGGTTCCACGTTCCAGGTTCCACGTTCCAGGTTCCACGTTTCTGGCAAGTGGGAGGCGCCGAAGAATTGCTGAAAGCTAACAAGAAGAGTTCAGGGCTAGGAGAGGGAGCCGGAATGGTGGGTCCGGAGTGGGGGAGGCGCCTCAGTGCGCCGATTTCGGAGAGCCGCTCATAGAGCGGTCACTACAATTTTGGAAGAAAATCCGAAATCCGAAGTCCCAAACTCGAAACAGATTCCAATTAGGGTTTCGGATTTCTTTCTGTGTCTCTGTGGTGAAATTCTTCCCCGTGCCTTGGTGGTGAAAAACTAGCTTCGAAAGCCTGCCAACAACCAGTTTCGCCCGGTTTCGCCTTCTTTTCGGTAAGAATAGAACAAATCGGTTCGGCAGGCCGTGCACATCCCGGAGTCCAGGACCCGGGTCACTCCCAATCCCCGGATCTGTGCCTGATTGGCCCGGACCAGGTCCAGTTGACCTCCCCCAAACAACTGATCCACATTATGCCCCGCCTCTTCAAACTGAGACCGCACCTCGGGACCCACCCGATAGCAGCAGCTGCGAATACCGGGTCCAATGGCCACGGTCACCTCCTCCGGAGTCACTCCGGGTAATTCCAGAAGTCGGGTAACCCCGCTCACGGCAATTCGATCCCGGGTCCCTCGCCAACCGGCATGCAGGAGGCATATTTGCTGCTTGGCAACCGCCAAAATGGGAAGGCAATCGGCGGTTCGGATCACCGGAAACTGATCGGAAGGCTGGACCAAAATCCCATCGGCAGGCCCAATCACAGCAGGCTCATGTTCCTTAGCAGAAGAGGGTTTCAATCTCACCACCTGGCTGGAATGAACCTGCTCCAGAAAGACCAACTGGCCTGCTCGGATTCCCAGTGCCGCGAGAAGGGCCTCGCCTTGCGTCGCATCTGAAATCGATGGATTTGCATCATTGATGGACGAGTCACTCTGACGTAAAGTAAAGGCGTGAACAAGATTTGGAATTGCTTCCAGTTCCTGGAATACAAAGAAGGTGGTCCCACCCAATTTCTTTTCGTAGAACATCCGTCTGAAAAGGCTAACACAGGTCCATGATCGTTGGCATAGGCATTGATATTGTCGAGATTCACCGCATCAGTACGGCTCTAAAAGGCACCCGGGCCATGGAACAAAGGGTCTTCACTCCGGAGGAGATCCGCTTCTGCTCTAAGCGCAAGAACAAGTACCAGCACTTCGGTGGGCGCTTCGCCGCCAAGGAGGCCGCCTTGAAGGCCCTGGGCACGGGATGGAGTCAGGGAATCCGCTGGAAGGACGTGGAGATCACTAGCGACGACTCGGGGAAGCCGATCCTCACCCTGCACGGCAAGGCCAGAGAGTTTTTTAAAAGCTCCGGTGCGCGCCACACCTGGGTCTCAATCACTCACTCCTCAGAGCACGCCGTGGCCGTGGTGGTGTTGGAGAAGTGAAGGACCGGCTGGCCTCTGGCCTCTGGCCTCTGGCCTCTGGCCTCTGGCAGGGGATGGTGATCCTTGCAGACTGACAGAAAATCCGAAATTCGAAATCCAAATCCAGCCTGTTCTCCAGGTAGAGTGGCTGCCAAAGCGACCTGGCCGTGGGCTGGCGCTGCCCTGCAACCTGGCTGGTGATCAGGGGCTAGGGGTCAGGGGTTAGCCTTCTCGGTGTCTTTGTGTCTCTGTGGTGAAAATTTCTTCTCTGCGTCTTTGTGATTAGGCGCGGGATCGCCGCTAAACCTCCAGCACCAGATATCTGTCATCCCCTTCAGAGACCACTTTTCCTTCCAGAATCTGGTTAGCGGGGATCCCCGGATCTATCTTGGCCTTCAAATAGTTGCCGGAAATAGCGGTTCGCATCTGGCCTTTCGTTTCGCTTAGAGTCAGGACGGACAGCGCTTTGCCCACAAACCGGCGTCTAAATAAACGGTTTTTTTCATCCGAGATCTGCCGCAGTTCTTCGCCGCGGGACTTGGTGGTTGGGGGCTCGACCTTCAGGGACATCTCCGAGGCGGTCGTGCCACTGCGGTCGCTATAGGGAAAAACGTGCAGATAGGTAAAGGGCATCCGAGTGACAAAGTCCACCGTTTCGCGATGATCCCGATCGGTTTCTCCCGGAAATCCGGCAATCACATCGGTTCCAATGGCGGCATCAGGAATTCGCCGGTGGATCTCTTCAACGATTTCTCCAAAGCGGGCCGTATTGTAGGGCCTGAGCATCTTCTTGAGAATTCGGTCGCTGCCACTTTGCAGGCAGATGTGAAAATGGGGGGCAATCTGCTGGCTGTCTGCAGCCAGAGCCGTTACGCGGCGGGAAAGCTGCATGGGCTCAACAGAGCTGAGCCGGACCCGTTCCAGTCCGGGCACAGCCATGATTCCGGTCAACAGACGGTCAAGAGAGGAGCGTGGTTTGAGGTGCATCCCGTAGGTCCCGATGTGAATTCCGGTCAAAACGACTTCCTTGAATCCTGCTGTGACCAAATCCCGGCATTGTTCGAACACCAACTCAGGAGGAACGCTGCGGCTGGGCCCCCGGACCTGGGGAATAATGCAGTAGGTACATTTGGCGTCACAACCATCCTGGATCTTGATGAAGGGCCGAGTGCGGCCCCCGGTTTCGGTAGCCGGTATCGCCAGGATGGACCGAGCCCTGGTGAAATCATCGCGGAAAACCTCCGCCAGTTCGGCCTGGTAGAGAAGGGAAGGCTTCTCTCCTCTCCTGGTACCCAGCGCCGCAACCTGATCCTTGTGGCTGTTTCCGATAACGGCACTCACCCCTCCCAGTGCGGCCAGCGTTTCGGGAGCTCGCTGGGCATAACAGCCGGTCAGGATAATCCGCGCCTTTGGATTTTCGCGGTGCAGCTTGCGTGTCATCTGGCGAACCTGCTGATCGGAACGATGGGTTACCGTACACGAGTTCACCACAATCACATCGGCTTGTTTGGGGCCATCCGTTTCCTGGAAATCAAGGGTGAGAAACTGCTCCCGGATGGCGGCGCTGTCGGCCTGATTGGTACGACAACCAAAGGTTGCCAGGTAGAATTTCTTTGCCATTTTTCCGCGCCCAATGCCCCAACCAAGGGGGCTATTCCTTTTCACACTCAGCTGATACATTCTATCTTAGTGCCTCGCCTCATAGATACAATGATGTTTACTGATGGGTCTTGTGAGGTGAGGTCAAGGAGTTTTTAGCCCGGATTTTGTATAGGTTGTCGTAACGAAGGGCCGCAATCATCCGTGCTGACTGCGTTGTGCTTCCTTGGGCTCCTCGGCGTACTGCGTGAGTGCGCCTGCGGGGCCCTGCGTCGCACGCCTTGTCATCGCGGTGGCGGCGAGCCACAAACGTCACCGCATATATGGAACGAGGCATCTAGCATGAAAATAACTGTTCTGGGGAGTGGGAGCGGCGGCAACTGCACTTGCATTGTCACGAAAAATACCTGCGTCCTGGTCGATCTCGGCTTTGGCTGGCGCAGTCTGAGCAGACGGCTTAACGAGGCCGGGCTTCACAACCAGCATATCGATGCAGTTCTTCTCACCCACGGCCACTCGGATCATACCAAGGGCATTGCCTCTTTCCGATCCCGTTCCGCCGCACCCATTTTTGCCAATCGAGGAACTCAAGGAGAAGTTGCAGCACTGGGGGACATGGATGGCAAGGAAAGCTTTTGCTCCTACTCGCCGTTTGTCATTGGTGATCTGGAGATCGAAGCCTTCCCGGTGTCCCACGATGCCGCTGAGCCGGTCGGCTTTCGCTTTTCAGCCGGGGGCATTGACGGTGCGCTGGCCACCGACCTGGGCGAACTCAGCCACCAGGTTGCGGCCAAGCTCCGGGGTTGTGATTGGCTGATCCTGGAGTCCAACCATGACGAGCAAATGCTGAAAATCGGGCCCTACCCCTGGGACGTCAAGCAACGCGTGATGAGCCGCCTTGGGCACCTCTCCAACCAGGAGCTTTCCGGCTTCCTCACCGGTCACTTCGACGGCCAAGCTTCTCATATCCTGCTTGCCCATCTGAGCCGTCAAAACAACCTTCCCGAAGTGGCCCTCGAGCACGCCTCCCAGGCGCTTTCCCTGCAATCTCCGCGGTCGGCCGAAGACCCTCAATTGCACCTGACCTATCAGAACAAGCCCTCCGTGGTTCTAAACTTTTAATAAATCGGTCCATCCTTAGCGTGTGCACTTGACTCGACGGGTCGAACCCTCCATATTCTTTAACTGATGATCCCTCGATACACACTGCCCGAAATGGAACAGATCTGGTCGGACGAGAACAAATTTCGAACCTGGCTCGAGGTCGAGATCGCCGTCTGTGAAGTCTTGGCAGAAATGGGAGAAATTCCCGAAGACGCGCTCAAGGAGATCCAGCAAAAAGCGGATTTCTCGGTCGAGCGCATTCAGGAGATCGAGGCCCTCACCCGTCATGACGTGATCGCCTTCACCACGGCGGTCGCCGAGAAGGTCGGCCCGGCGTCGCGCTTTATCCACTTCGGATTGACCTCAACCGATGTGGTTGACACGGCTCAGGCCCTGCAGATCCGGGAGGCGTCCCAGCTCATTGAGGCGGGACTCGTCGAACTGCTCTCTATATTGAAGTCACAAGCCCTGCGCTACAAGGATCTCCCCATGATCGGCCGTACCCACGGCATTCATGCCGAGCCGGTCACCTTTGGCCTGAAGCTGGCGGTCTGGTACTCGGAAATGGAACGCAACCTCGAGCGTTTTCGACGGGCTCGAAAGGGCCTGGAAGTTGGCAAGATCAGCGGACCCGTGGGTTCGTTTTCTCATCTCCCTCCCCAGGTTGAAGAAAAAGTCTGCGAGAAATTGGGAATCGATTTCGCTCGGGCCTCCACCCAGACCCTGCAACGCGACCGTCACGCCGAGTACCTGTGCACTCTGGCCATCCTGGGGGGAACCTACGACAAGATGGCCACGGAAATCCGTCATCTTCTGAGAACCGAAGTTCAGGAGGCCAGCGAGCCTTTTGGAGCCCAACAAAAGGGCAGTTCCGCCATGCCCCACAAGAAAAATCCGATCACCTGTGAGCAAATTAGCGGTTTGGCCCGCGTGCTTCGCAGCAACGCTCAGGTTGCACTGGAAAACATGCCCCTGTGGCACGAAAGGGACATCTCGCACTCCTCGGCGGAAAGGGTGATTCTTCCGGACAGCACCACCTTGACCCACTATCTGACCCAAAGGCTGGCTGCCATCCTGAAGGATCTGGTCGTTCATGAATCCCGGATGACAGCCAACCTCAATCTCACCCGGGGCCTGATTTTCTCGGGGAGCCTGCTGCTCGAGCTAGTTCGAAAGGGTGTCCTGCGGGAGGAAGCCTATTCCTGGGTTCAGCGCAACGCCTTGCGAGTGTCGGACGAAGCAACAGACTTCGAAACTCTAATCACCAAAGATCCGGACATTACCACCCACCTTACCTCGAGCGAAATCCAGGACATTTTCAACGTTCAAAACCGACTCCAGCACATTGATGCCGTGTTTGAACGAGTCTTTGGGTCTTGATGAAGCCGGCTTCACTCTTTCCCTCCGAAGAGACCCTGGCCATCAATACCGACCTGTACGAACTGACCATGGCCGCGGCCTACTTCAAGGCCGGGCGGATAGAAGATCGAGTTACTTTCGAGCTGTTCACCCGGCGACTGCCGGCCGCTCGGAGTTTTCTGGTCGCCGCAGGTCTGGAGCAGGCTTTGCACTTTATTGAAAATCTGCACTTCAATGATCAAGCCCTGCAATATCTGAGGGGGTTGGAGGTTTTCGAGTCGATTGAGGATGCCTTCTTTGACTATCTGGGCAGCCTGAAATTCAGCGGTGAGCTCAAGGCCTTGCCCGAGGGGACGGTCTTTTTCCCAAATGAACCCATCCTGCAAATCACAGCCCCCATCATCGAAGCTCAGATCTTGGAAACCTATCTGATCAACTCCATCAATTTTCAGACCATGGTGGCCTCCAAGGCGGCTCGGATCTGCCTGGCGGCACAAGGCAAGCCGGTGATTGATTTTGGGACTCGCCGAGCCCACAGTCCCCAGGCCGGCGTGCTGGCGGCCCGGGCGGCCTTCATCGGAGGCTGTGAAGGCACCAGCAACGTTCTGGCCGGCTACCGGATGGACATCCCCGTTTTCGGAACCATGGCCCATTCCTTCGTTCAGTTCTTCGACCAGGAAACTGAAGCCTTCGAGCGCTTCCAAGAAGCTTTTCCTCAAGGAACGACGTTTCTAGTCGACACCTACGACACCCTGGCAGGAGTGCGGAAGGTGTTGGATCTTGCAGGCGAGATGGCCGCCGTCCGCCTTGACAGCGGCGACCTGCACCACTTGGCCCTCGAGACCCGAAGACTACTGGATGAAGGCAATCGCTCCGAAGTCCGAATCTTCGCCAGTGGAGATCTTGATGAAGAAAAAATTCAGGACCTTGCCGACGCCCCGATTGACGGCTTCGGCGTCGGCACCAATCTGGTGGTTTCCGCCGATTCCCCCAGCTGCAATCTGGTCTATAAACTGGTGGAAGTGACTCGAGAGTGTATCGTTTCTCCGAAGATGAAAACCAGCCCGGGCAAGGCGACGCTGCCCCATCGAAAGCAGATCCACCGCCTGATCCGTGAGGGGAGCTTCTCAAGCGATCTACTCTGTACCAGCCGTGAGACGCCTCCCAAAAGGAACGGCGAGACTCTCCCGCTTTTGAAAGGCTACCTCAAGGGCGGCCAGCTTGTCCGTGAGTTGCCCGACCTTTTACAAATCCGGAAATTGGCCGGCGAACAGCTTCAGCAACTGCCTGCATCCCTGAAGGTTCTTCAGGCCGAGGAGGTCTATCCAGTAGAGTACAGCCCTCGCTTGCAACGCATTCAGAGAAAGCATGAGGAGAATTCCGCCTTATGAAGGAAGTCATCGAATATATCGAACAGAATGCTGAGCGATATCTGGAGGAACTGAATGAGTTCTTGAAAATCCCCAGCGTCAGCACCGATCCAGAATGCAAAAAGGACGTGACCGAGGCCGCCGAATTCGTTGGCGGGCAACTCCACGCGGCGGGAATGGAAAAGGTGGAGATTTTCCCCACCAAAGGGCATCCCATCGTTTTTGGCGAGCGGGCGGGCGGGCCGGACCACCCCACTCTCTTGGTCTATGGCCATTATGACGTTCAGCCGGTGGATCCCATCGAGCTGTGGGAGTCCGGACCTTTTGAGCCCACCGTTCGCCAGGGAGAACTCTACGCCCGCGGTGCTGCTGACGATAAGGGCCAGGTGTTCATCCACTTCAAGAGTGCCGAGGCGTTCGTGAATACCGGAGGCCAGATTCCCGTCAACATCAAATTCTTGATCGAGGGAGAAGAAGAAATCGGTAGCCCTCACCTGGACCCCTTCATTGAAGAAAATCAGAAGCTGCTCGAGGCCGACGTGGTGATGGTCTCCGACACTGCCATGTTTGCACGTGGAGTCCCTTCGATTTGTTACGCCCTTCGAGGGCTGATTTATTTTCAGGTGGACCTGGAAGGAGCATCGACCGACCTGCACTCCGGATCCTTTGGAGGCGTGGTGGTTAATCCCGCCTTTGAGCTGTCCAGAATTCTGGCTCAGATGAAGGATGAGACCGGCAGGATCACCATACCTAATTTCTACGACCCGGTTCGTGACTTAAGCGATCGGGAGCGCCAGGAATTTGCTCGCCTGCCTTTTGACGAAGCGGCTTACAGGAAAGACATCGGCATCCGGGAGTTCTCCGGCGAGGAAGGCTACTCTCCCCTCGAGCAACTCTGGACGCGGCCCACCTTTGAGGTGAACGGGCTCTCCAGCGGCTTCCGCGGGGAAGGGGCCAAGACCGTCCTTCCGGCTCGGGCCATGGCCAAGGTCAGCATGAGGCTGGTTCCCGATCAGGATCCCGACCAGATCGCTGATCGGTTTGAGGATCATGTGCGCCGACTGGCCCCTTCTTCGGTGAATTTGAAAATCACCCGAATGCACGGAGGTAAGCCCTGGATTGCCTCATTGGAACATCCTGCCCTGGTCGCCACCGCTCGAGCCATCAAAAAGGGGTTTGGTAAAGAGCCTGTTTTCCAACGCGAAGGGGGATCCATACCGGTCGTGGCCACCTTCGCGGAGCTGATGAAGATCCCCAGCGTCCTGATGGGCATTGGCCTGCCCGATGAAAACGCCCACGCTCCAAATGAAAGGCTCAACCTGGATAACTTCCATGGCGGGATCAGGAGTTCCGCCTACTTTCTGGATGAGCTTTCTCGATCGGGGCTGTGAACTCTGCGAGGTGGTGCGGTCGTGTTTTCGTGCTTTTGTAAGGGATTACGAGCGACTCTCCGGAGTCGGCGCACTGAAGCGCCTCCCACACTCCGGAAAACTGGAATGTGGAACCTGGAACGTGCAAAGCGCGGGTCGAAGACCAGCGGCCGGGAAGGCGCCTACCCTACATCATACTGTCGGAACTTGACGCCAGACTCCTGCAACAAATGAAAGGATGTTTCATTCAGGGGGTAGTCCTGGTTGTACACCACTTCCACAATGCCTGCATTGATGATCATCTTGGTACAGGTTAGGCACGGCGCGAAGGTGGTATACAGCACCCCGTCTTTGACGCTTACCCCATGGTAAGCAGCCTGGATGATTGCATTTTCCTCGCCGTGAGAACAGAGGCATTCCTCCAGACGAGTTCCGCTGTCCGCCAGATCATTGCAACGCGGGCAACCTCCCTCAAAGCAGTTCCTGGTTCCTCGGGGCGTTCCATTATAGCCGGTGGAAATCACCCTTTTATCTCGAACGATGACGGCGGCAACCTTTCGCTTCACGCAATTGCTCCTCAGGGACGCCACCATGGCCAGCTTCATGAAATATTCGTCCCAATCGGGCCGCTCGACCTGGCGTATCAAGCGCTTCAATAAATCGGAAAGCTGATCCTGCAGTTGACCCAGAGATCCGTTATTGCTGATGGTGAAATCAGCAATCTCCTCAACCGCCACCAGCTGTTGGCCATGCCAATCTACAGAGGCCTCTTCACGGCTCTCCAGCTCCATGAACTCCTCGACGGTGGTTGTATCCCTCTCACGCCCTCGGTCTCGAACACGTTGGAAGCGCACCTCCGGGGTGGCGTCAACCAAAAGGAGGCGGAAGTCGGGACGAAGCCTGAACGCCTTCACTTCATCCGGGTGCCGAAATGAATCGATGACATAGTTTTTGTCAGCTTCGATTTTGTCCAGAACTCGCTCCGCCAGCACACCTGTTCCACCCTGAGAACGCAGCTCGGTGCCCACTTCGATTAGCCGTTCCCGGGTGATCTCCATTCCCCGCACCCTGACCTCTTCGCGAATCACATCCGACAAGGAATAGGGATAAAAACTCTTGTACTGGAGAAACTTGACCGCCTCTCCTTTCCCTGATCCATTGCGGCCCGTCAAACCGATAATCATGGCTCTTTTATAACACAATCATAGGCTGGATCTTTCAGAGGCTCTCGTCGCGAAGCGCTGAGGCCTTCATCTGAGCCAGCCGAAGCAAGCGCGTAGGGTCGGCGTTCGGCTCTACCGGCCTGAAACCCTGAGGTCAACCCGGGTTCTCCATCCCGGTCAGGGGTCAGTGGTCAGGGGTTAGCCTATTCCCCCTGCACCATTTGGCGGATGGCCTCGACCACCTCCGGATTGGCCAGAGTCGTTACATCACCCACATCCGTTTTGTTGGAAATCGCAGCCAGGACGCGGCGCATAATTTTGCCCGAGCGGGTCTTGGGCATATCGGGAACGATGTAAACATGCTTCGGTCGGGCGATCTTGCCGATTTCCCTTTCGATCACCTTGATCACTGCCTGTTCGATCTCCTCGGAGGCTTCATGCCCGGGCTGCAACGATATATATATATCGGGCACCTTACCCTTCACTTCATCCGCCATCGGAACCACCGAAGCCTCGGCTACCTCAGGAACGGTAAGACAAGCGGATTCCAGCTCCTTGGTCCCCAGTCGATGCCCGGCCACGTTGATCACATCGTCGATCCGGCCCAGGATTCGAAAGTATCCATCCTCTGACTGGGTGGCAGCATCGCCCGTGAAATAGGGCCAATCTCGCCAATCCTTGCTGTTTTTATCTTTACAGTACTTTTCGTAGTAATTAAGGACGTAACGGTCGCGATCCCCCCAGATAGTCTGAAACCCTCCCGGCCAGGGGTTCCGGATGCAGATATTTCCGGCGGTTCCGCTTCCCCCTAGAACTTCCTTCCCTTCTTCATCATAAATGACCGGATGAATGCCGGGCATGCTGGGTCCCGCGCTTCCCGGTTTCATGGGATGCAACGCGGGCATGGTACTGCACAAGAATCCTCCCGTCTCGGTTTGCCACCAAGTATCGACAATGGCAGCTTCACCCTTGCCGACCCGTTCGTGGTACCACCTCCACACTTCCGGCTCGATCGGCTCGCCCACCGTCGTCATGTGCTTGAAGTGGTAGTTGTACTTCTGGGGCTCATCGGGACCCGCTTTTCGCAACATCCGGATGGTGGTGGGAGCAGTGTGGAAGATGTTCACATCGAGCCGCTCGGCGATTCTCCAGGCCCGACCGGCGTCAGGATAGGTCGGCACCCCTTCAAACAGAACACCCGTTGCAGCCAGGGCCAGCGGTCCGTAAACGATGTAGGAATGCCCCGTGATCCAGCCGATATCCGCCATACACCAGTAGACATCCTCCGGGTGGATGTCCTGAACGTACTTTGAGGTTCCGGTCACATAGGCGAGGTAGCCCCCGATGCCGTGGAGACAACCTTTGGGTTTGCCGGTGGTCCCACTGGTGTACATGATGAAAAGGGGATCCTCGGCGGGCAAGGAAACAGGCTCCACTCGACTGCCCCGGTAATCCTTGAGGAGGTCATCCACGAAATAGTCGCGCCCCTGGACCATGGGCTTCTCGGAAACATCCGTCCCGGGATAGCGCCTCCAGACCAGGACCTTGTCGACTTGCTGGCCATGCTTGGCGGCGACGTCAACGGCAATATCCGCATTTTGCTTGTGGTCCAGAAGCTTGCCGCCCCGATGGTAGCCATCGCTGGTGATCAGGACGCGACTTCCGGAATCCGCAATCCTCTCACCACAGGCCGTCCCACTAAACCCACCGTACACCTCGGAGTGGATCACCCCCAGCCGGGCGCAGGCCAACATGGTGATGGGAAGTTCCGGAACCATGGGCATGTGCAGGGTGACGCGGTCACCCGCCTTCAGTCCCGCAAATTTCTGGAGCAACGCCGCCAGCTCATTAACCCGGACATACAGTTCCTGAAAGGTGATCGTGACATGAGGCTCATCTTCCGGCTCGGGCACATAAAGGAAGGCCGCCTTGTTCTTGTACTGATCCAGGTGCCGGTCCACGCAATTGAAACAGGCATTGATCCTGCCTCCCACAAACCACTTCCAGCAGGGTGCGTCACTGGTATCCAGGGTGGTGTCCCACCGCTGGTACCAGGTCAGCAGATCCGCATACTCCTTGAAGCAATCCGGGAAATGATCCAGGCTCATCCGGTCATAAATTTCCGGATCATTCATATTGGCCTGGGCGATGAATTTTTTGGGCGGGTGAAAGTACTCCTCTTCTTTCCAGTGAACCGCAATTTCCGCTTCGCTGACCCCTGTTTCCTTATCACTCATACGACATCCTTTCCAGGCTCCCGGTGGGGCCTACCTTGGTTCCCCTTGTCAGGGCGGGGTTCTCTTCGTTCCTCAGATAAAGGCCTCTCTGCTTCGCGGCAAGGACCCATGCATCATCCGGACAATCCGGCGAGCCCCAGCTGTTCCGCGACTTCGACCATGGCATCTCGAACAAAAGCGATATGCTCCTCCAGCTCCACCTCGAGCCCTTCTGCGCCTGCCCGGATATCCTCCCGGCTGACGTTTCGAGCGAAGGCTTTGTCCTTGAGTCTCTTTTTCACCGACTTGACGGGTAGTTCCGCCACCTTTTTTTCGGGCCTTACCAACGTCGCAGCCGTTAGAAACCCACACAGTTCATCAACTGCAAACAGGGCCTTGTCCATCAAGCTTTCTCTGGGCAGGTGCATGTGATCGGCGTGCGCCTTGATGGCATAGATGATGTCCTCCGGATACCCTCGAGCCTCAAGGATAGCCGCACCCACACGCGGGTGATCTTCAGGATCGGGGTTCTGTTCGTAGTCAAAGTCATGAAGCAGTCCGGCAATTCCCCATTTTTCCTCATCTTTGCCGAACTTACGAGCATAGGCTCGCATGGCGGCTTCGACCGCCAGAGCGTGCTTGATCAGGCTTTCGCTCTGAGTATACTCATGAAGTAGTTGGCGCGCCTCGTCTCCGTTGACATCCATGAATTTCTCCGCTGCAGGAAGCCAGTATAATGGGTGCGCCAGGATAACTTAAACCTCCTAGTCATGCGAAGAGCGAAAATAGTTGCCACTATCGGCCCGGCCAGCAATTCCTTAGAGACGATCGAGGAGTTGATTCGGGCGGGAATGGATGTGGCTCGCCTCAATTTTTCTCACGGAGACCACGACTCCCACGCCAAAATGATCACCCGCATTCGCCAGGCCTCCCAATCGCTGGGAAAACCCGTGGCCATCATGCAGGACCTTCAGGGCCTGAAGATCCGGACCGGTGAACTGGAGAGCAAAGAATCCGTTGAACTGAGAGCGGGCCAGCGATTCGTGATCACGACGGAAACAATCAAAGGCAGCCAGGAAAGGGTCTCCACTTCCTATACATTGCTTCCCCAGGACGTAAAAAGCGGAAATCGCGTTCTTCTATCCGATGGCCTGATCGAACTCCGGGTAAAATCCACCACCGCCACCGAGGTGGAATGTGAGGTGATCGACGGCGGGACGCTCACGGAAACCCAGGGCATCAATCTGCCCGGGGTGCGCATTTCAGCTCCGGTCCTGACAAAAAAAGATTTGGGCGATCTGGCCTTCGGGATAGAACATCAGGTCGACTACGTCGCCCTCTCTTATATTCAACGCGCCGAGGACATTCTGCGCCTGAGAGCGGAATGCCCCTCCCAGAATCGCGACATACCCATCATCGCAAAACTGGAGACTCCGATGGCGATCGAGAATCTGGACGCCATCATGGAGGCCTGCGATGCCGTCATGGTGGCGCGAGGAGATCTGGGCGTAGAGCTGGCTCCTGAAAAGGTCCCGGTCATCCAGAAGCAGGTGATAAGCCGCGCCAACCAATTGGGCAAAGCGGTTATCACGGCCACTCAGATGCTGGAATCGATGGTCACCAACCCCCGACCCACCCGTGCCGAGGCCTCCGATGTGGCCAACGCCATTTTCGACGGCACCGACGCCGTAATGCTCTCGGCGGAGACCACCAAGGGCCGTTATCCAGTTGAATCGGTCGTCATGATGGCCAGAATTATTGACGAAGCCGAAAAGGCGGGAAGTCGGACCCGGGCAGGCCGGCCACAGAAGGCCGAGGATCTTTCTTTCCCGGAAGCGGTCTGCAACGCCGCTTTTCATGCCTCCAAATCGATCAACGCCCAGGCCATTGTCGTTTTTACCCAAACCGGCTCCACGGCCCGCATGATCTCCAAGTTTCGTCCTTCAGCAAACATCTTTGGCCTCACCCCTCACTCTCGGGTGATGAACCGAATGGCCCTTTATTGGGGAGTTCAACCCCTACAGATGCCGGAGATCGCCAACCTGGAACAGTTGATCGAGGAACTGGAGAAGCTTCTACTCAAAATCAAACTGGTTTCCGCCGGAGACAAGCTGATCATCCTCACGGGCGGCACCATCGTCCAGGAGGGCAGCACCACCCTGATGAAACTGCACGAAGTGAAACCCCTGACCCCTGACCCCTGACCGGGGGCCGCTGGTCTTCGACCAGCGGATTCCACGTTCCAGGTTTCACGTTTCCGGAGTGTGGGAGGCACCTCAGCGCACCGATTCCGGAAAGCCGCTCACAGTTGCTCGCCAGATTTCCAGCATCGCTCCGAAGGGGCGACAGGATCTGAGTCAGGGCGTCCCGCCCTGACTCAGTCTTCTCTGTGTCTTTGTGTCTCTGGGGTGAAAATTTCTTTCTGTGCCTTTGTGGTAAGACTCGATATCAGGCAGGCGAGGGTCGACGACTGAGAATTCTGGAGACCAAACGGATCAGGTAGCTACCCCCTCGCGAGACATCGTCCATGTAGGAATACACGGTGGGCAGAATGATCAGGGTGAGAAACGTCGAGGTGGTCAGGCCGCCCAGCACGGCCAGGCTGATAGGAGTCCACATGCCGGCCCGGCCCTGAGCGGCTGGAAAGTATTCCGGTAAAAGAGCAGGCAACGATAGGGGTAAAAGGCCAAAAAGCGAGGTTGCCGCCGTCATTAAAATGGGGCGAAGGCGGTCCATCCCACCCTGACGAATGGCCTCACTCCGGGGCATGCCCTGACCTCTCAAAATATTGATGTGCGCAATCAGGATGATCCCGTTGTTCACGACGATCCCAAACAGGACCAAAATGCCGAGATAGGCCATCGAATTGAGCGTGGTTCCCGTCAGGTAAAAGATGCCAGCCACTCCGATGATGGAGAAGGGCACGCAAAAAAGAATCGTCAAGGGGTGGATAAAGCTCTCGAACAGAGCCGCCATGATGATGTACATCAGAGTGAGCGCCAAGATAATAGCAAATAAACTATCCTGTTCCCCGCGCCGAAAACGCATCCAATCACGGCCGAAATCAAACGAGTACCCGGCCGGCAGCTGAAGCTGACTCTCCAGCTCACCCCGAATCGCCTCAGTGAGGAACACCCCACCTCCACGTTCGGCGTTCGCCGTCACCTGGAGAGTCCCCTTGCGGTCATCCCGCCGGATGGACAAAGGACCCTTCTGATACTGGTAGTCGGCAACGGCATAGAGAGGGATCATCTCACCATTCCGATTTTCAAAATGGACATTCTGCAATTCCTGCAGGCTCAGATCATTCCCTTCTTCGAGCTGCATTACCACATCGATCTCACCATCATCGCTCTTGTACCGAGTCACGGAACGAGTGCTCAAGGCTGAGGCAACAGTTCGGGCGACCAGCTGGGAAGAAATTCCGAACTGTTCCGTCTTCCGTCGATCCACCATCAAATGAATCTCTTCATCGCCCGTTTCCAAAGAACTTTCCACATCCTGGATCTCCGACATCTCTGAAAGAATCGACTTGACTTGCTCCGCATACATGGCCAGGACGGCCGACTCATCTCCTTTCAACTCGACGTTGACGCCCATTTCACCGCCACCCATTCGGTGCATGCGCCCGAAGCTGAAAGCGGCTCCCGGGACTTCCGGGAAAAGACCTCGCACCTGCTCCTGGACCACTTCGGTCGGGTTAATGTCCCCCTCATCTTCCAGAAAGATGGTCATGGTTCCCCGGTACTGCCCGCGGTTGGTGGTCCTGTTGCTGAAATTGCTGGAAACGCTGGCCACACCCAGCTCCTGCTTGCGATCCAGAATAAGCCTCTCGACATCGGTGAACAGGGCGATCATATCCTGAGCCGAAAAGGAGCGCTCCATGGTTACGCTCACCCTCAGGTTCCGCTGAGATACCCGGGGGAGCATTTCCCGGTCAATCGAATTGAAGAGGTGATAGGAGGCGAATCCCAGCAGCGCCATCACGATAAGCGCCACGAACCTCCAGCGCAACAGCCATCCCATGAGAGCCCCGTAGGTCTCGGTCAGCCACACAATGATCCGCTGCTTGGGCTTCTCCTCTCCCGTAAAGATGCGGCTCGCCAGCATCGGGATCAGGGTGAGGGAGACGATCAGAGCCGCCGTCAAGGCCACACCCACGGTCAAACCGAAATCCTTCATGAACCGACCCATCTGAGAACCGGGCGCGAAGATAAAACTGGCAAAGACTACCAGGGTCGTCGCGGTGGAGGCCAGCACCGCCATTCCGACTTCCTTGCTGCCCAGGATGGCTGCTTCACGGGCCTCCAGGCCTTTATCCTGCTTGTAGCGGAAGATGTTCTCCAGAACTACGACACTGCTGTCGACCAGCATCCCGATGGCGACCATGAGGCCCATCAAAGACACCACGTTCAGGCTAATATCGGAGCCGGCAAAAACTCGGAGCAAATACATGAAAGCAAAAGTGAAAACGATCGACACCGGAATGGCGATGGAAATAATGAGGGTGCTGCGAAACTTCCTCATGAAGAAGAACAGCACGCCCATGGCCAGAACGCCCCCGTAGATTCCAGCGGCTTTCAGGTCGTCCAAGCTCTTGACGATTGCTTCGGACTGGTCCCGGAAAATTCTTGTCGATAATTGTCCCGCCAGCTGGGGTAACGCCTGGATCTCTTCCAATTCCGCCTTCAACAATTCAGCCACGTTGACGACATTGGCCGTGGAAGACTTGTAGACATTGAAATTAACAGCGTTGATGCCGTTGAGGCGAGAAAAGGAGGTCTTCTCGGGGTAGTCATACCGAACCTGGGCGACATCGGCCAGGCTGAAGCGTCCGCCTCGCAGGGGCAGACTAGCAATCTCATCGATGTCCGAAAACTCACCCACCGTTCTGAGGCTGTACTTTTTGCCCCCATCCATGACGTAGCCCCCGGCAACGTTGAGGTTGTTGCTGCGCAGCGCCTGGTTCAAATTGAAGATATCGATCCCGTAGGCCTGGAGTAATCCCTGGTCCAAATCAATGATGATCTGCTTGGTGTCCATGCCCCTGACCTCGACATTGGCGACCCCTTCGATTGGTTCCAGGCGGCGGCGCAGGGTCTCTTCAACCACCTGATACAGTTCCTCGCTATCTCCGCTCCAGGAAACGGAAAAGCGCAGTACCGGCTGATCGTCATCGTGCCATCTCCTGATAGCAACACGCTCCACGTCGGTCGGCAACGTGTTCCTGACCTGATCGATTCGGTCCCGTATGTCCAGGGACATGAGGTCCATGTCGGTCCCCTGGGCGAACTCGAGCCGAAGGGTGGATCGGCTCCCGGATGACGTCGAGTTGATGCTCTCCAGATTGTCCAGAGTGCTGAGGACTTCTTCCAACGGCCGGGTGATGTTCTGCTCCACCTCTTCGGGAGAGGAGGAAGGATAATCCACATTCACCGACAGCATGGCAAAGGAAATCTCCGGCATTTGCTTCAGGGGCAGGCGCTGCAGGGACAAAAAGCCCAGAACCAGAATGGAAAGGGTTGCCATCAGGACCGCTACCGGTCGATGCACTGAAAATCTGGACAGATTCATTTCCGTTTCTCCCGGGTAATCAATGTGTAGAGCACCGGGACCAGGCCCAATGTCAACAACGTCGATGAAATCAAACCGCCGATCACTGTGATGGCCAGCGGAACTCGAAGCTCCGAGCCTTCACCCAGGCTCACCGCCATGGGAATCAAGCCCAGGACGGTGGTGCTGGTGGTCATCAAAATGGGTCTCAGCCTTATGGCACAGGCCTGTTGGATGGCCTCAAATTTGTCTTTTCCCTGTTTTCTCAGTTGGTTGGTAAAGTCTATCAAAACGATGGAGTTGTTCACAACGATGCCCGCCAGGATCACGACTCCGATCAGCACCACGACGCTCAACACCAATTGGGTCAGGTACAGGGCCGCCGCCACACCAATTAAGGCAAAGGGTATGGCGAACATGATAATGAAGGGTTGAACCAGAGATTCAAACTGGGAAGCCATGACCAGATAGACCAGAAAGATGGCCAATGCAATGGCGAATTGCATGCTTTCAAAGGCTACCACCCGCTCTTCGCTTTGACCGCCCACGTAGGCCAGGATATCGGGCGGAAACTCAAATTCCTGTAAAATCATGTCGATCTCACTCACCAGACTTTCCAGATCCCGCCCCACGATGTTGGCCGTTATCAGTGCAACCCGTTGAGGTCCGATCCGTCTGATTTCAGCTGGCCCTTCTTCCAAAATCACATCGGCTACCGTGGCTAGCTGAACAGGAGTGCGGTTGGGCACATCGATGGCTAAATTTTTTAGATCAAAAAGAGACCTGCGATCCTCTTCCAGGACCCGGACCCTGATATCGATCTTCCGATCCAATTCATTCAACTCGGTCGCAATATCTCCCTGAACCTTGGTACGCAGCAGTCCCGCGGCCTGGCTGATGGTCAGGCCGTAATTGGCCAGTTTTTGTCGATCAAAGTGAATCTGAACTTCGGGATTTCCGCCGTCGGTACTGGCCTTGAGATCCCTCAATCCCGGTATCCGGGCAAGCCGTTCCCGGATCTGATCAGCATAGGTTTTCAAGGCCGTCAAATTGTATCCCTGGATGATCACCTCGATGGGAGTCTTGAAGCTAAATAGAGCCGGTCGGGAAAACGTGTAATCCACCGCCAGTAGGCCCTGAAACTTCCCTCTGAGCCCTTCCAAAACCTCGGTTTCTTTTTCCCGAAGCATGTCGGGACCCAAGGCCACCAAGACCCGCCCGATGTGCTCTCTCTCCTCGACTGCCGAGACGCCCGTTTGGTTGCCTGCGCCGGCAATGGTGTAATACATCCGGACCTCTTCCTGGCCCTCGATGAACCCCTCGACGCTCTCCATTTGTTGGGCAGTCTGCTCCACCGGGGTTCCGGGTGAAAACTGCAGATCCACAAAAAACTCGCCTTGGCTGATTTCAGGAATCAGCTCCGCTCCCAGGCCAGCAAGCATACCCAGGGCACCCACAAACAACGCCAGGGCAACGGCCAAAGAGACCCATCGCTGCCGTAACACCAGCCTCAGAAACCAGGAATAGGGGCGAACCAGAAAAAAGACCTTGTATTCTCTTGTGGGTGCAGTGCCCGAGAGTTCTTCTCCGCTTGGCCGACTCAAGCTGGCAAGCATGGGGATCAGCATGATGGCCACCACCAGGGAAGCCGCCAAAGCGAAGGTGACGGTCAATGCCTGATCGGCAAAGAGCTGTCCAGCGATGCCCTCCACAAAAACAATCGGCGCGAAAACGCAGACAGTGGTCAGGGTGCTGGCAACGACGGCCTGACCCACTTCACTAGCGCCTAGGTTAGCCGCCTCCTTGGGCGGGTGGCCCTTCACCTGGTATCGGTAGATGGCCTCCAGAACCACGATCGAGCTGTCCACCAGCATTCCAATGCCCAACGCCAGTCCGCTGAGCGACATAATGTTCAGGGAGATGTCGGCACCGTACATCAAAAAGAAGGTGGCCACGATCGAAATCGGAATCGACAATGCGATGATCAGCGTGCTTCTGACGCTTCGCAAAAAGAGAAACAAGACGACGATCGCCAGGATGCCGCCCATGACGGCAGTACTTCGAACCTCGTTAATGGAGTTCTCAATGAATTGCGACTGGTCGAAAACCACTTCGAAATCAAGGGGATCTTTTTTCCCGGCGTACTCCTCTTCAAGCTGGTCCAGCCGGCTCCGCACCAGTGTTGCAGCGGTGACGGTGTTGGCGGCGGCGGCTTTGAAGATCGCAATCTCGACACTTTCTTTCCCGTTGATCCGGGTAATGACCTTGCGTTCCTTGTAACCGGAAAACACCCTTCCGATATCATCCAGGCGAATGGGGATCGTATTTCTCTGAGCCACGATGATCTCATTGATTTCGTCGACTCCTTGAAACTCGTTGAGAGTTCGAACCAGATAATTGCTTTCGCCTTCCTGAAGGGTTCCTCCCGTCAGATTGATGTTCTCCTGAGCCAGCCGAGAGGTGACTTCCTGAATCGAGATTCCCAGGGAAGCGAGTCGCTGCTCATCCAACTCGACCTGGATTTCTTCTTCGAATCCTCCTGACACCCGGACCGCCGCGACTCCGTCGATACTCTCCAGGTCGGATCGGATGAATTCTTCACAAAGATAGCGAATGGCTGCCAGATCGGATGAGCCGGAGACGCTGACCTTCATGATGGGGTCGCTGGAAGGGTCATATCGAAGTAAAATGGGCTTGTCTGCCTCCAGCGGCAGCTGCAGTTGATCCAGCTTTTCCCGAACGTCAAGTCCGGCAAAGTCCATGTTGGTTCGCCAGCTGAACTCCAGGATGACGTCGGAAACCTCCGGCCTTGAGACCGAACTTACACGGACCACATTGTTGACCACACTCACCCCATTCTCGACCGGCTTGGTGATCAGATTCTCGATTTCAGCGGGAGCGGCACCCTCATAATTGGTGCGAATTGTGAGAGTCGGATAGGAGATCTCAGGGAGGAGGTTCAGGGCCAGCCTGCTGTAGGAAACAATGCCAAAAACAGCGATCGCCAGAAAGAACATCGTCACCGTAACCGGACGACGAATCGAAAATCCGACGATTCTCATGGCCGGCGGGATACATCTCTATTTCTAAAGCGCTGCATCATCTGCTGGGCAAAGGTCCTCTTTTTATCAAAATCGGTGGCCAACTCAGGATCATCGACCAGACGGGACTCATACTCTTTCTTGATCTCAGGATCGTTGAGCAACCGACCCATCATGCGATCCACCATCTCCGGCGAAAGCGAGCCCTGGCCGCCTCTACCGCCAGGCCCTCCTCCTCTGGCCTGTTGTACGCGCTGCCGCTCTCGGTTAGGAACATTCGAGCCTTGCGGGGTGTCCGGAGCGCTCGCCGGCAAAGACGCCGCCGAACCTGGAGGTGAACTGGCCGAAGTTTGCTCAGAGGGTGGACTTCCATCCCACGACAGCACATTGACGGCATAGCCATCGGCCAGGCCCTCATAGCCGACCGTGACGACCGCCTCTCCAGCCCTGATTCCCTCCACGATTTCGACCCAGTCTTCCTCGCTGAAGCCAAGGGTGACTTCACGTTTCTCGACCAGATTTTCGGCTGTGATGACAAAGGCTCGATTTTCATCGCGCTCACGCAAGATGGCCTTCTTGGGAATCACCACCGCATCGGGGCGCGTTTCGGTCGCGATGTAAACGGTTCCAAACATCCCTGGCCGCAGCCGGTTGGTCCTTTCCATCTCCAGGGTCACCTTGACGGTTCCCGAGGCGGCATCGACAGTTGGATTGATCATCTTGATCCGAGCCGGAAACTCCTCCTCAGGAAAGGTCTCCACAACCACCTCGGCTTTCTGGCCCACCCGCAATTCGGGCAACTCCTTCTCAGGAACAAAAATTCTTGCCCACAACGGAGGGAACTCCTCGATGCTGAAGACCTCCTGATTGGAGTTGACTCGATCGCCCACTTCAACCAGTCGCTGGGTGATCACACCATCTATGGGGGCCACGATCCGGGTGTATTCCATTTGGATGGTGGCCGCCCGCAGCCGGGCCTGAGCCGCCTCGTACTGCTGCTGGGCGGCGGCGGTACCCAGGCGATCGGTGCGATGGGTCAGGGAAGCCTGATCGAATTCCTGCTTGCTGATCAGCCTTTGCTCCAAAAGATCCTGGGCCCGGGCATGGTTGACTTCTGAGAGCTGGGCCTTCACCTCTGCCTGTTCCAGTTGCAGTCTCTCTTGATCCACCGCGATATCCGCCTGCTCATACTCATTTCGAACTTCTCGATCCTCGAGCCGGGCCAGCACCTCCGCCGCCCGAACCGGGACCCCTTCCTCCACCAGAATCTCTTCGACGATGGCATTGAGCTTGGCATGAACGGTCACCCTGCGAATCGATTCAACCGTTGTATTGGAGACGATATAGGTGGAAATAGGTTCGGTTGTGGCCAGGTAGGCCCTCACGCTGACGGCGCGAACTTCCCCTGAGCCACTCCGGCTACCCCGCCCGGGGCCACCCCGGGTGGAATTATTCCTCGCGGTCTCAGCTTCCTCCCCGCCCGAGCAGGCAATCAGAAAAAACAACTGCAGGAGAAGAGCCAACCCAGTGGATTTATGTCGCATCGGTATTCCCGGCTACTATAAGGCACAGGTTAATGTACGAACCGGACCGCCCAGCGTTTCATTTGGTGGATTCGGGGCCGATTCGTAAGCTCCTTGCGAGTATAGCGCAAACATGCTGGACGAGACCTCTCGTTTTGGTGGGAAAGGCTAATGACTGTTCAAGAGTATAGAGAAGCTCTTCGGCCACCTTCTTACCTTCTACGACTCGAACCAGGGGCCACTGAAAAGCTGCAAGGTGTGAGAGCCTGGGTTAACGGGGAGGATACTGCCGTCTCTTCTTCCGAGCCCGCTTCCTGGCCAGGGCCGCCTTCAATCGTTTCTTTTCTCCCGGCTTCAGGTTGAAAGCGTGCTTTTTGGCATCCCGTATGATGTCTTCCTGCTGCACCTTCCGCTTGAAGCGGCGCAGGGCGCTTTCCAGGGATTCGCCATCATGTACGATTACATCTGCCAAGTCTTTTTGCCCTTCCAGTCAGGCCTTTTTGGCCGGATTCAAGCTACTTAGGATACGGGAGAGCCTTTTGATCTGTCAAGGGAGGGCATGGATGGCGGAATAGGGGAGGGGCCTCCCGCTTCGCGGACTCGTGGGGTGGTGCAATCGACCGGAATCGGCGCGCTGAGCGCCTCCTACACTCCGGAGGGCCGCTCTATGAGCGGCCGCTCTGTGAGCGGGCTTCAGGTCCACTCCGCCGTGTGTCCCTTGGTTAGGGGTCAGGGGTTCCTACTGCTCCCCCGGATCATAGTATCTGGCTTTTTCACCCAGGCGTTTGAGTAAATCGTCCTTGACCTGGGTAGGAAACTCCGATGTGGGAATAGTCTGGGCGACTTCTATCGCCTTGGACAGTTCCCCCAGAAACTCGTAGCTTTCAATTAATCCCAGCCGCGCGGTGCGCCGGCAGTCGGAACAGTTCGTTTCCTCCAGCACCTCGGAAAAATATTCCACTGACTCCTCGTACCGAGTTTGGATCTGCATGATCGTTCCTGCTCGAGCTCGAGCCTGATCGGTTACATCGCCCACCTGTTCGTCGTTCATGAGAAGCTGGAACTCCCCCAGGGCCTTTTCGAACTGGTTCAGTTTGAAATGTGCATTTCCGATACTGAAACGCACCTGGCGGAGAGTTTCACGGGATATGTCCAGGGTGAGCAGTTGATTCCAGCAGGCGATGGCCTTGGGCAGGTCGGCCAGCTCCACCTCGTGGATCTGAGCGAGTTTCAAGTAGCTTTCAGCGGCCAGGGGGCTACCCGGATACTGTGTGGCCAGCTTGTGAAAAGAGATCAGCGCACGGTCTACGTCATAGAAATTGACGTAGTAAATGGTGCCGACTTCCCACAGCGCATCATCGACATACTGGCTCTTGGGATAATCCTGATAAACGGACTCGTAGAGCTCCACCGCTTCACGATAGTTTTTTACTCGCCACTGTTTTTGGGCTCGTCCAACCTGTACCCGCACCTCATTCTCGGTCCGAACGAAGACCCAGGAGGCCGCCAGAAAGATGAAAATGGGAATCGGAAGGACCCATCGAAGCTTGTCACTCATCAAGCTCTACTTCTTTTTCCTCCAGCACGTGAGTCATGGCTGCCACCTGATCATCCTCCCCGAGGTCAATAAGTTTGACGCCCTGAGCTCCCCGCGCAATGGTCTGGCGAATTTGGCCGGCCTCCAGGCGGATGATTTTCCCCTTGGCGGTAATGATGATCACCTCGGAGTCATCCTTCACGGCAAAGGCGCTGACCACCATACCGTTCCTCTTGGTCGTTTTGATGTTGATCACGCCCTGGCCGCCCCGGCCCTGTTGCCGATACTCACTGACCGCGGTTCGCTTTCCGAACCCTTTTTCCGTGACTGCCAAAATGCCATAGGAGTCGTCGCGAATGATGTCCATGCTCACCAGTTCGTCGTCCTTTTTGAGGGCCATGCCCTTGACTCCCCGGGCCAGACGCCCCATGCTGCGAACCCGTTTCTCTGAAAAGCGGATGGCTTTCCCTCCACGAGAGCACAGGCAGATATCATCCTCGCCCTCGGTTTGGCCAACTGAGATAAGCTCGTCTCCTTGGGCCACGGCACAGGCGATGATGCCATTGGAACGCGGATTGGAGAAAGCCTTCAATTCCGTCTTTTTAATATAGCCTTTCCGGGAAACCATCACGACATAGGTCGACTGGTTGAAATCCTGGACTGAAATAAGAGCGGAGACTTTCTCGCCCGGCTCCAGCTTGATCAAGCTGGCGATCGGTTTTCCCTTGCCTGCCGATCCCACTTCCGGCAGCTCGTAAACTTTCAGCCAGTAAGCCCGGCCTTGACTGGTAAAACAAAGAACGTAACTGTGGGTGGAGGCCACGAACAGATAGTCGATGACATCCTCGGCGGTCCTGGTGGACATTCCGATACGTCCTTTTCCTCCTCTGTGCTGGCTTTTATAGGTATGCAAGGCAGTTCTCTTGATGTATCCGTTGTGGGTGGCGGTGATCACGGCCGACTCCTCAGGAATGAGGTCCTCTATCGTGATCTCGACTTCTTGGTCCGCAATCACGGTGCGCCGCGGGTTCTGGTATTTTTCCTGAATCTCGATGAGCTCGCCTTTGATCACGTCCTTGAGAACCGTTTCGCTGGCTAGAATCTCTTTGAGCTGCTTGATCTGCTTGAGGATGTTGTTGTACTCCTCGAGAATCTTCCCCTGCTCCAGAGCGGTCAGCCGCTGCAGCTTCATGTCCAGAATGGCCTGCGCCTGCAATTCAGAGAATGAAAACTTCTGGGACAGCTTCTCCCTGGCTTCAGCCGGGGCTTTGGCCTTTCGAATCAAGGCAATCACGTTATCCAGCTCATCTAAGGCCTTTTTTAAGCCCTCCAGGATATGAGCTCGTTTTTCAGCCTTTTCCAGCTCAAACCTGGTTCGGTGGCGGACCACTTCTTTGCGATGCCCCAGGAAAAGATTGATGATCTCCGGCAGCTTCAACACCCGTGGCTGGCCGTCCACCAGGGCCAGCAGGATGATTCCGAAGGAGGTTTGCATGGGGGTGAGCTTGTACAGGTTATTGAGAACAATTTGAGGTTGCTCCCCCCGTTTGAGTTCGATCACCACGCGCATACCCTGCCGATCGGATTCGTCTCGAAGATCGCTGATCCCCTCGAGCCTCTTGGCGTGCACCAAGTGGGCGATCTTCTCGATCAGCTTGGCCTTATTCACCTGATAGGGGAGTTCATGAATGATGATGGCATCGCGATCCTTTTCCACTTTTTCGATGGTCGCCCTAGCCCGTAACTTGATGATTCCCCTGCCCGTTTTGTAGGCCTTGCGGATCTCTTCTCTCCCATAGATAAAGCCCGCGGTCGGAAAATCTGGCCCAGGCACCAATTCCATCAGCTCCGCAACCGAGGCATCCGGCCGATCGATCAACAACAGGGCCGCGTCCACAATCTCACTTAGATTGTGGGGTGGAATATTGGTGGCCATGCCCACCGCAATTCCAGAGGTGCCATTGACAATCAAATTGGGAATCCTGGCGGGCATGACCAGTGGCTCAATGAGGGTCTCGTCATAGTTGGGCTGAAATTCCACCGTATCCTTGTCAAGGTCCGCCAGCAACTCCTCGGCTATCCGGGACATTCGAATCTCGGTATAACGCATCGCTGCCGCTGCATCGCCGTCAATCGATCCGAAGTTCCCCTGCCCATCCACCAGAGGCTCGCGCATGGAGAATTCCTGGGCCATCCGCACGATCGAATCGTAGACGGCGGTGTCCCCGTGAGGGTGGTATTTACCAATCACATCGCCGACCACGCGGGCTGATTTCTTGAACGGCTTGCTATGGGTATTCCCCAAATCGTTCATGGCGTATAGGATTCTTCGATGCACCGGCTTCAGGCCATCCCTCACATCCGGAAGCGCTCGCCCGATGATCACGGACATGGCATAGTCCAGGTAGGACGACTTCATTTCCTCTTCAATATTGACGGGGACGACGCGGCCGCGATATTCGCGCATGAGTTCTCTCCTTATGGATTCGTCAAATCAAGTCAACTTGGATTGAGTCAGCTTAGATATCCAAGTTCTTGACGTTGAGGGCATTCTTCTCAATGAATTCCCGGCGAGGCTCAACCTGATCGCCCATCAAAACGGTGAAAATCTCGTCGGTTTCAATGGCATCTTCGATTCTTGCCTGTAGCAAAGTTCGCGTATCGGGATTCATGGTGGTCTCCCAAAGCTGTTCCGGATTCATTTCCCCCAGGCCCTTGTAGCGCTGCATGGAAAGGTTTTTCTTGCCGGCGGCCACCACGTGATTGACCAGTTCCGCTTCACTCTCGATAACAGTCTCCTGGTCCTTTTCCCGGATGGTCAGGGGGACCCCCCGGAACTCCTCAACCTTCTCGTAGAGACTGAAGAGCTGCTTGAATTCAGCGGAGGACAGTAGGTTGTAGTGAATCAAGACAGGCGAAGCGTGACCCCACCGGACCACCAACTGATGCAGGCTGTGTTCTT
Source organism: Acidobacteriota bacterium (assembly GCA_036338555.1). GTDB lineage: Bacteria > Acidobacteriota > UBA6911 > RPQK01 > JADFOI01 > JAPYTY01. The sequence goes on from JAYZBY010000045.1 coordinate 32,728, forward strand.
CGTCAGAGGTGATCTCCCCCGTGTAGTTGCGCTTGACTAAAATGGGCAACAAGGCTTTGAGGTTCTTTCGTTCACCCAGGTACATCCGGAAGAAAGCGTCGCTGTTGTTGAAATCGCTTCGCGAGGTGATGGTTTTCAACAAGAGATCCAGCAACGCGCCTTCCCCTAGTCTCCGGGACAGCTTTTCGTGGATGGCTGTGAAGGCAGCCAGGGCATGCATCTTGTCAATGAGCTGCTTGCCCTTGTATTTTATTTTGCTCTTGGGGATCTCGACCACCAGATCTTCGGTCGCCTTGCTCATCAAATACTCTCTGAGCTCGTCCTCATTATGTAAATACCTCTTTTCGGATCCTCTTTTGACGAGATACAGCGGCGGCTGAGCAATGTAGATGTTCCCTGCCTGAACCAGCTCAGTCATCTGCCGGTAGAAAAAGGTAAGGAGCAAGGTGCGGATATGACTTCCATCCACATCGGCATCGGTCATGATAATGACCCTGTGGTAACGCAATTTGGAGAGATCCAGGTCATGGACTCCGATGCCCGTACCGATGGCAGAAATCATGATGGCAATCTCTTCGTTGCTCAACATTTTGTCAAAGCGAGCTTTCTCGACGTTCAGGATTTTCCCCTTGATGGGAAGGATGGCCTGAAAGCGACGATCCCTGCCCTGCTTGGCCGAGCCGCCAGCGGAATCTCCCTCAACCAGGAAAATCTCCGAAAGGTGAGGATCCTTTTCCTGGCAATCGGCAAGCTTGCCCGGCAAAGACAGGCTGTCCAGGACACTCTTTCGACGCGTCAGGTCCCTTGCCTTGCGGGCGGCATCTCGCGCTCGAGCCGCTTCCACCGCCTTTTCCACGATGCGCCGAGCCACCGCCGTATTCTGCTCCAGGAAGATACTCAGCTGTTCGTTGCAGATGGTCTCCACCAGGCCCTTGACCTCGCTGTTACCCAGCTTCGTTTTGGTTTGTCCTTCAAACTGAGGGTTGGGTAACTTCACGCTGATGACGGCCTTCAGGCCCTCTCTCACGTCATCTCCGCTTAGGTTTTGCTTGAGGTCCTTGGAAAGATTGGCGGCGGTGGCATGGGCGTTAAGGGTTCGGGTAAGAGCCGCCTTAAATCCTGCCAGATGAGTCCCGCCCTCGAGGGTGTTGATGGTATTGGCGAATGAGAAGAGGGTTTCGTTGTAGCCATCGTTGTATTGGAGGGCCACCTGAACCTGAATATCGTCTTTTTCAGCTTCGATGTAGACGGGTTTGGGGTGCAGGACGTTCTTGTTCTTGTTTAGATGCTGAACAAAGTTGACGATTCCACCTTTGTACAAAAACTTTAGCTTTTTGTCGGTTCGCAGATCTTCCACCACAATGCTCAATCCCTGGTTCAAGAAAGCCATCTCCCGCATGCGCTGAGTCAGGGTGTCGAAGTTGAACTCCAGCGTCTCAAAGATGCTGCCGTCCGGCCTGAAGGTGACCTTGGTTCCCCTTTTTGGGGTTTTGCCCGTCTCCTGGAAAGGAGTCACGGGTATGCCGAATTCATAGCTTTGGCAATAAACATTCCCATCCCGCCAGATTTCGAGATCCAGCTTCTCCGAGAGCGCATTCACGACCGATACGCCCACGCCGTGCAAACCTCCGGAAACCTTGTAGCTGTCGTGGTCGAACTTTCCGCCTGCGTGGAGGGTCGTCATCACCACTTCCGCCGCCGGTATGCCCTTTTCCTTGTGCATATCGACGGGGATTCCCCGGCCGTCGTCAACCACGGTCACTGAATCATCGACATGGATCGTCAACTCAATGTTGCTGCAATGTCCTGCCAAAGCCTCGTCGACCGAGTTGTCGATGACTTCGTAGACCAGGTGGTGAAGCCCCGCGACGCCGGTCGAGCCGATGTACATTGCCGGTCGTTTTTTGACCGCTTCCAGGCCTTCCAGGACCTTGATTTTGTCAGCCGTGTACGCCTTCTCGAGATCTAGTGCATTCGCCTTTTCAGCCATACTGTTTTCACCCTCTCAAAGTGTCCTAAAAAAGTACTATTATTATATCATATTACCCCTGTTGAGCCAGCCGAAATATGCAAAATATTGTGGTTTTTAATTATATAAGACCCAATATATTGTGGTATACGCAAATTTCTCAAACCGCTTCTCAAAAGCGGTCCCAAGAGGGTATTGGGGGGCCGTTTCAGGGGCTGAAATTGAGCTGAAAGAAAGCGAAAAAGCGGGCTACCCCGGATTTCTCACACCTGCTCGTCGCGAGGCAGCGTCGCCTTCATCTGAGGAACGAAGAAAGGGTCGGCCTGACAAGGCGCGCAACTGAGACCGAGGCAGGCGTACTTGCGGTACGCCGAGGAGGTCGAAGGAAACACAACACCGTCAGGGCGGATCATTCTTCACTTCGCTCAGATGAAGGCGAACGCCGACGCAGTAGGCGGGGTGTGAGGAGTCCGGGCTATAACTTCATGGGCATCAGCACATACTGATGCTGATAGCCCCCTTCCGGCTTGGGATTGAACAGCCCTTGGGTCTCTCCGTCACGGAGATGTAACTCAATTTCTTCGCTTTCCAATCCGGCCAGGAAGTCCAGCACATATCTGGCGTTGAATCCGATCTCCAGGCCGGCCCCCTGGTAGTTGGCAGGCACGGCTTCCTTGGCTTCTCCAATTTCCGTCCCGCTGGATTGAATTTCCATTTGGCCCTTTTTTACCGAGAGGCGTACGGCGTGCGATTCCTCATCAGCCATGATGGAGACCCGCTTCAGCGCGCTTCCGAACTCGACAGTGCTCAAAGCCGCACATTGATCATTCTCTTGCGGGATGACCATGTTGTAATTGGGAAACTGCCCCGTTAGCACACGTGAAACCAGCAATCGCCCTCCGAGTCTGAAAAATAGATGATTTTCGCTATGGCCAAACTCGACCATGGAATCGCTTTCAGCCGTCAGTTTGCTGAGTTCATTGAGCGCCTTTTTGGGTACCAGTACCCGGTTTTCGCTTTCCACCCCTTCGATTTCAGTGGCATGGGAGATGAAAACCAATCGATGGCCGTCGGTGGCAACGAAGGTGACCTTGCCCGAATCTACAATCATCAAAGCTCCGCTTAACGTATACCTCGATTCCTCCTGAGTGATAGCAAAAGCGCACCGAGTGCTCATGTAGTGCAAAGGCTGGGCGGGGAGCGAAATGCTTTTCATATCAAGAGAGGGGATATCGGGAAAGTTCTCCTTGGACAAGCTCGCAATCTTGAACTTGGCCCTCTCGCAGGTGATGTGGATCCAGTTTTGCCCATCACTCTTGAAATGGATATCCGCTTCCGGCAAAAACCGGACGATGTCAAACAGCTTACGCGCAGACACGGCCAGAGCCCCGCTCGCCTTGATGGAGGCCGGGCAGGCACACTGCATGGTCACGTCCAAATCCGTCGCCGTTACGGCCAAGGTGTTGCCGGTGGTCTCGAG
>JAYZBY010000046.1:0-16593 GCA_036338555.1 Acidobacteriota bacterium
GTGATCACGACCGGCGTGTCGATGGGAGTAATCTGACTGGCACCCATTTCCCGCAGCACATCCCGGGCTATCTCCCTTCCCTCATTGACCCGTCGGATGGTCAGACTGTGGTCTCCTCCGTAGAGCATTTTTCCATCCGGATCGATATACCAACGTCCCGAGGGCTTGCTGTTGCTGGGTGAAAGCGATCCGGTCCGCAGGATTCCCTTTTCCCGGATGAACTTCTTGTGCTCCCGGCCATAGAGGGGAGCAAAGGCATTCAAGGCGGCCTGACTGGGTCGACGAGAGGAGCCAAAGTTGGCTCGAAACAGCAGTCTTCCCTCACCATCGGCCTGCTCATCGTGGATCATGAAGTACCCTCCGACGCTGCCCAGTTCGCCATCCCCCAAGGGCTCATCGAACAAGGCGCTGACGCCCGGCGTGAAGGGATGCCCATCGACATGTTTCCCGATGTTGGAGTTCTCGACGATAATAGGATTTCCCTTCCATTGGCTGGGTCCGTAGCCGGAGCGCATCAAAAGCAGCGGCGTCCCCAGATACCCGCAGCAAACCATGATCTTGTCGGCGGCCAGCTGGTAGGTGGAATCCGGGCCGCGGCATACCAGGCTGCGCGCCACCCCGCGCTCTCCCTGGCGATCGATCACGATTCTCTCCACCTCGGTATCGGGAATGATATCCACTCCGTTGTTCTCGGCCACCGGGATATAGGTCACGACGGTACTGGCCCGGGACTCGTACTTGCACATGACAGGGCTGGTGCAAAACCCACAGTAGATGCAGTTCCGGCGTGCTCCTTCCTGGCGCTGCGGGAGGTAGCCCATCTGCCTGGCGACATCGTAAAAAAGCTGGTTACCCCTGGTGTCGATCTCGTCTGGATAGGGATGAACATTGAATTCGCGGCGAATTTCGGCCACCGCTTCCTTAAGATTCTGCTGGGTCCAGTCCACGCCGGTTTCCTTTTGCCAGTGAAGGTAATCGACGGGAAAAGGCAAAAAGGCTTGGGCGTCCCAATGAAGGGAGGTTCCTCCCACGATCTTGGCCCGGCTGCGATCATTTCCCCACAAATAGCCGTAGTTGTCCTCCAGATTGGTGAACACCTGCCGCCGCAGCGGTGATCCGTAGCCCGGTCGGGGATCTCCCGGAAAGTAGGGGCCGGCTTCAATCAGGGCGACCTTCAATCGATCGCCTGTTTGGGGATGGATTCCCTTCTCGGCTATCTTGGCGGCAAGAATGGGTCCGGAGAATCCGGCTCCCACGATGGCGACGTCATATCGGGCCTGCTGCATCATCGAATTCCTCCTTCGCCCGCACCCTGCATCGATTATTTACTGGAGTAACGAAAATCGACGCATCATTCGGGCTCGCGGTAATATTATCGTGACAGAACCATCAAGTCACGCGTATAACTGGGGATCGGAGGATAGACTATGACGACTACCATAATTCGTGGGATCCTGGCGTTGTTCGTGACCCAGGCGATGCTGGGACAAGCCGGCCTGGTTCCGGAACAAAAACTGGTCATCGAGGGAGGTACTCTGATCGATGGCACGGGCAGGGCTCCCCTGGCCAATTCCGTCATCGTTATCGAAGGCGACCGGATTACCGCGGTCGGAGAGCGGGGTCAGGTCTCCACGCCACCCGGCGCCCGCGTCCTTGAAGCCTCAGGAAAATTCATACTACCGGGTCTCAGCGATATGCATATTCACTGGCAAGACTGGATGCCGGAACTGTTTCTGGCCTACGGGGTCACCTCGGTAGTCGACCTGGAATCGGGCGAGTGGACTCTTGATCAGCGCCAACTGATTTCCGATGGCCGCATGAAGGGCCCCCGAATCTTTACGGCCTCCCACTCGCTTTTCGGGCGACTCATCTGGGACAGTCCGGAGAGTTCGATTCGCCCGGTCCTGACCAGTCCTGAGATGGCCCGGCGGCAGATCCGATCCTTCGGACCCGGCAGAGCCAGCTACAATCTGACCAAAATTTATACCGAACTGGCTCCGGATCATTTGGAGGCCATCGCGGAAGAATCGCATGCACTGGGACGCAATGTCATGGGCCATCTGGGCAGCCTGGATGCCCGGCAGGCGGCCCGGTTAGGAATCGACGGGCTGGCTCACGGTTCCGGCATCGCCCTAGCCACGATTGCTGATCCGGTCAAGGCCCGGGAGTTGAGAACCTTTGTCCGCCTGGGAATCGCAGTGGATTACCCGTTTTTCCTGATGTATCACGCCTACACGGATGCGGCACTGATGGAGGAGCTGATCGAACTGCTGGTCGAAGAGGACGTCTCGGTTGAGTTTGAGCAGGTGAACACGGCGGGTCGCTGGGTTCCGGAGAATATCGAGAAGTGGAGCGCTGAAGACACGAGGCTCATGCAAAATCCCGATCTCCAGTACATCCCCGCCTCCACCCGTGACCGGGTGCTCTACTACCAACCTTATTACCAGCTCAGTGATGAGCAGCGCCGCCTGGTGGCCGAGGGCTACCAGAAGCGGAGGGATTTCCTGGGCAAGTTTGCCCAGGCGGGAGGCAAGGTCCTGGCAGGAACCGACTCCGCCTCTTTCCTGCTACCCGGCATCAGCCTGCACCGCGAATTGGAATTGCTGGTGGAGGCCGGACTGACCCCGATGGAAGCCATCCAGGCCGCCACCCAAAATAATTTCGAGTTCCTCCAGGTCAACGACCTGGGGACCCTCGAACCGGGCAAACTGGCGGATCTGATCATCCTGAGCGAGGACCCTCTCGAAGACATTCGCAACACCCGGAAGCTGGAGACGGTGATCAAGAATGGACAGGTGGTGGATACCAGCTACACTCCTGATTTCTCCAATCCTCTGCCTCGAGGCTTCGCGGTGGGCGGATTCATCAATCCCATCCCGTATATCCGAGTGATGTACCCCATGTCGGTCAGCCGACCTCGTCAGGAAGTCACCCTGCGGATCGAAGGAACCAACCTGGTGGATGAGTCGGTGGTGGAGTTCGATGGCGTCGAGGTGCCTTCCGAGCCGGTCCCGAGCACTCTGCTGGAAGAAACCCGCTTCAATCCGGTTTACACCCAGTTGGAGGTCACGGTTCCGGCCGGGTTACTCACCCGGGTGGGGAGCTATTCGGTCATGGTCAAGAATCCCCGCCCACAGGGAGGTACCTCCAACAGGGTCACCTTCTTTGTGGCGCCGTGAACGGGTGCTGTCGTGCAGTCGTGCAGTCGGCCAGAATCGGCGCACTGAGCCGCCTCGGCCGCTGGTCTTCGACCGGCGCGTTTCACGTTCCAGGTTCCACGTTCCACGTTCCACGTTCCACGTTGGCACGATCTTGCCGCCTGTTGTAGGGGCGCACGGCTGTGCGCCCCTACTAGTGCAACACCTGCTCCAGCCAAAAGTCCGAAGTGTGGGAGGCGCCTCAGTGCGCCGATTCCGGCAGGCCGCTCACAGAGCGGCCGCTACAACGAACTTGCTGTGTTGGCTGAAAGTGGAGAGATAAGACAAAGAAAAGAATTGTCTTCTCTGTGTCTTTGTGTCTCTGTGGTGAACTTTTATTTGTGCCTTTGTGGTGCGCTTATTACTGTAAAGCCTTGGCAATATCAGGGGTGTATTCCGAATCGATGCGGTACATGCGTTCAACCAGTGCCCTGGCTAATTCCTGACGTCCTGCCCGGACGGCCACACCGGCCAGTTCCTCCATCCGAAAAAGGCCGCTGACCCAGCCGTCCAGGGTCTTGCTAGCGGCAAAGCCATCGGCCAATTTGAGGATCGTCGCCTCGCCTTTCTCAGGGTCATCCCCCAGTAAGGCCAGCTGTGCTTCCACGGCATCCACATTTCGCGTTTGGTAGCGGTTCTGCAATCTTTCATAGATGGGATTGGCCGTGTCACGGCGAAATTCCTCGAAATACCCCTTCATGCGCTCGTGAGCCTGTTTGGCTTCATCTAACCGGCCCAGGGAAATGAGCGCTTCCGCCGCGCGGCCGGCCCCGATCAAGCGGGCCACCGCCAGGGATCGCTGCTCGGCTTCCAAGGCGGCGCTGAGGGCCTCCTCGAAGCGGCCCCGCATCAGCAGATAGCCCAGCCAGGGATCGGTAAGGCGGCCATCTCTCAGGCTGCGGGCCTCAAGATGGAAGGATTCTTCAAACAGTTTTTCCACCTCTTCATAGTTGCCCATTCGCATCTGGACAGCTCCCATGACGTGAATGTTATGACCGTGGTGCCATTCCTCGATGGGCGCCACTCCGGAGTCGAAGTATTCCCGCTGCAGACGATCCGCCTTTTTCAGCTGGGACAAGGCCTCCTCCCACTTGCCCAACCGAGGAAGAACGTGGGCATACATGTGCTGGGCATGGGGAACCCCCAGAACCGCTTCGGCATAGCTGCGCCCGTGCTCGGCTGCCTTGTCATAGTGTCCCAAACCTTCATAGGAGTGAACCAGGTAATGATGGGCACCGAAATGTTTGGGATCGCGCTTGAGAGCGGCATCATAGTAGGCCACGGAGCCGACTCGCCCTCCCTGCCCACGGCCCGCCAGACTTCTCTCCTCGGCATTTCCACGAAGCACCCAGGCATGGGCATCGTCGGGATCAAGAGCAATCAACTCGTCGATCGCCTGCCGGTATTCCTGAAGTCTTTTGGTACGCTCATCGGGAGCCGAGAAAATCCCATTCAACTGCTGTTGGCCCAGCGCAATCCATCTTTTCTCTTTCTCGGTCAGGTTGCCCTGATCAGCAATCTCGGCAGCCCGCTTGTGATGCGTGAAGGCGTCCTGGTAGGCGGTGGCTCCCGTATAGGCCTTGGCCAGGCCGAGATGCGCCATGGCCAGCTGGGGATCCCGGCGCAGGGCCTCGTGAAACGAACGTGCCGCCTCCACCCAGACATAGGAGTGCAGATAAGCCAGTCCCTGGTCGTAGTAGGCCTGGGCTTCGGTAGAGCTGGTGGTGACTTCTTGATGCATTTGTCCGGCTTCATCCGTGAGTTCGGTGGAACGCTGCATCACCTCATCCGATGAAGTCCTGGGAATCGATGAGATCTGTCGACTGATGGTTTCATCCTGAGCGGAAAGGGGAGACCCAAAAGCAAACAGGATGACCATCAGAGCTATGGGTGAAACAGCCAGACGAGTCGTTTCTCTATTCATCATTTCTTCTCTCCTTATGATCAGCCCGGATTATGCATCATCCGGACCTGGGTCGTCATCCGACAATTTCCCCGCCACAACTGGAGCCCGCGCCGGCCGTACAGCCATAGCAATGTTGATTCAAGACAATTTGCCGTCTGGACAGTTCTTTGAGATCAAAATCCCGAATGTGACGGGGCGCGCCGGATTCAACCTTGAGTTCCAGCATCTGATTGAAATCACAGTCATAGAGGCTGCCTTCCCAACCCACCGAAATCATATTTCGGCACATGAGGCCGGAAAGGGCTGCCGGGTTGAAGGCATGGATCAAGGTCTCCATGTACTCTTGGTACTTCCCCTGGGACTTCAAGTAGTCTAAAAACCGGCTGATCGGCATGTTGGTGATGCAGTACAGATCATTGAAAACGATCCCGAATTGTTGCTTCAGGACGCGCTGGTAATCGCTTTTGAGCTTCTCTTGAGGCGGTGGCAGAACAGCCCCCAGGGGATTGTAAACCAGATGCAGTTGGAGGCTCGATCCGGGCTGGCCATAGCCTACGGCATTGAGCATCTGCAAGGCCTCGATGGAGCGATCAAAGACACCCTCGCCTCTCTGGCGATCGGTGTTCTCGGCCGTGTAGCAGGGTAAGGAAGAAACGATGGTGGCCCGGTGCCGGGCGAAAAATTCCGGGAGCGTCCGGTAAGTTTTGTTCACCGTCAAGATGGTGAGATTGCTGCGGACCATGACCTGACTGCCGAGCTTGGAGACTTCCTCGACAAACCAACGAAAATCGGGATTCATCTCCGGAGCACCGCCGGTGATATCGACGGAGTGAACCGAGGAGTTCTCGATGGCCTTGAGACAGTGCTTCATGGTCTCGCGAGTCATGATTTCCTGGCGGTCCGGGCCCGCGTCAACGTGGCAGTGCTCACAGGTTTGGTTGCACATCTTTCCCACATTGATCTGAAGAATCTCAGTTTCGACAGGGCTCAGAGGCTGCAAACCAATCTGGGAAAGCCGGTCTTCGAAGCAGGGGAGACCCTCAAGGGACTGGCCCAGGATCTGAAGCTGCCGGCCGGCATCTGAAAGCTCATGATGAGCTGCTTTTAGCGATTTCATGGTCTCTACTGCGGGCTAAAACTCTCGGATGACTTTCACCAGTGTAACCGATTTAAGATGCGTACGGGATCTATTTTCTTAGGTATACTCCTGCTGTCAATACACCACGGCACTTGGTCTGTTTGCCAGTGGACAAAGTCAGCTCTGATCTAGCCAAAGGAGACACCATGTCCATACTTCCGGTTAAGACCTCAGAATTCCTGCGCTGCTACCAGCACACGGCGGCACTGAAGGGAGCCATTGAACTGGATCTATTCACCGCGATTGACGAGGGAAACGAAAGGGTTGTCTCACTGGCCGATCGTTGCCAGGCCTCCCAGCGAGGGATTCGCATCCTGTGCGATTATCTGGTCATTCTGGAGCTTCTGACCAAGCAGGACGATCGCTACCAGCTCAGCCCCGAGGCCGAAGTATTCTTGAGCCGCCGGTCCAGCCGCTACCTGGGATCGGCCAGCCGGTTTTTGACCTCAACCACCCTGATCTCTCATTTCTCTGATGTGGCCGAGGTGGTGCGAACGGGCGCTCCCCTGGAGGGTAGCGCCGGAACGATGAGTCCGGAACATCCGGTGTGGGTTGATTTTGCCCGAGGGATGGCTCCGATCGCGGCAGCGGCCGCCGGGTTCGTTGCCGAGCTGCTGGAGGCCTCACAAGGCCCGCCCTGGAAGATCCTGGACATTGCCGCCGGACATGGCCTGTTTGGAATTACCCTGGCCGTACAGAATTCTATGGCCCGAGTGGTGGCACTGGATTGGCCGAAAGTCCTTGAAGTGGCCGAGCAGAATGCCCAAAAGGCGGATCTCGGGGACCGCTATCAGCTCCTTCCAGGAAGCGCATTCGAGGTCGACTTCGGTTCTGATTACGACCTGGTCCTCGTCACCAACTTCTTCCACCACTTCGACCAGGACACCTGCGTTGACTTGATGCGAAAAATCCACCAAAGTCTCAACACCAACGGCCGGGCCGTGACGCTGGAATTCGTCCCCAATAAAGACCGGGTCTCACCCCCTCATGCAGCCTCCTTTAGTCTGACCATGCTGGTCTCCACACCCTCCGGCGATACTTATACCTTCGGGCAGTACCAGGACATGTTTCAACAAGCCGGATTCAGCAGCACGGAACTTCAAAAGATTCCCGACTCACCCCAGCAGGTCCTGATCAGTCAAAAGCGGTGATATAATTCGGAATCGGGAGGTGCCCTCCGTCTGGTGGCGGGCCGGACCTTCCTTGCTTTCCGGTTAACTTAAGAAAAATGGGTTGTCGACACCGCATTGGGCATTGGGCTTTGTTGTTGATCCTGGTTCATTCCTCATGTTCCTTGAGGAGTCGTGCCATCGATACCCTGGCCGATGTTCTCGCCGAATCCGAAAAATCCTATCTCTCCGACGATGATCCGGAACTCATTGCCGCTGCCCTTCCCTTCAATCTCAAAACCATCGAAACCCTGCTGGAGTCCGAACCCAACCATCGAGGTCTTCTTCTGTCGGCCACCACCGCTTTCACCCTCTATGCCTACGGCTTTGTTGAGCCCGAGGCACAGCTCGCGGAAGAGGAGGATTTCAGGCACGCCGAGACAATATGGCTGCGAGCCGCCAACCTCTACCGCCGTGCTTTTCAGTATGGATTTCGCGGACTGGAGGTCCACCATCCCGGATTTGGAGAAAACTTGCGAAGGGAACCTAAGACAGCAGTTTCGACACTAAAGAAGGAAGATGTCCCGCTAGCCGTCTGGACCGCCACGGCTCTGGGTTCGGCTATCGGAATTCTGCAGGATGATCCGGAAATGACGGCCGATATTATGGCGGTGGGAACCCTGCTGGAACGTGCCTTGGAACTGGACGAGGGTTTCGAAGATGGCACCATTCATGAATTGCTGGTGAACTATGAAGCCCAACGGGTCGGAGGTTCAATGGAGAAAGCCCGGGAATATTACCGTCGAGCTTCAGAACTCTCCAAAGGACGTCGCTGTTCAACCTGGCTCACGTGGGCTGAAAATATTTCCATTTCAGAGCAAAACCGGCAGGAGTTCGAAGAAATGATGGAGAGGATTCTGGCCTTTGATGTAAGCTCTTCACCGGAGTACCGCTTGATGAATCTCCTGACACAACGGCGAGCTCGATCCCTGCAGGAGCGCATCGATGAACTGTTCTTGGAGTGAGGGATGATTAACCGGCTTAGACCATTCTCAACGATTCTATGCCTCATCGTGATGATGACTGCTCCCACGGAAGGTCGCGTTCTGGTGAGAATGGGAACCATGGCTCCCGATGGATCGGCCTGGCACAAGATTCTGGAAAGGATGGGAGCGAACTGGAAAGCGGAAACCGATGGAGACGTCACCCTGCGCATTTTCGCCGGCGGTGTGGCAGGCGATGAAGGCACTTTGATCCGCAAAATGCGCATCGGACAGCTTCAAGCAGCGGCCCTTTCCAATACCGCTCTGGCTGAGATCGATCGCTCGGCTTACTCCATTATGCTCCCCTTGATGTTTGAAAGTTATGAGGAATGGGACTACGTGCGGGCCGTCATCAACCAGGAACTTGAGGCTCGACTGGAACAAAAAGGATTCATCGTTCTGGCCTGGTCCGACGCCGGATGGGTTTACTTTTTCAGTAAGAAACCCGTAACCACCCCAGGCCAGTTGCAAGATCTGAGGCTGGCGGCTTCCGCATCAGACACCGTGGCCGTGGACATCCTGAAATGGGCCGGCTTTCGGCCCATCCCTATCACCACCATTGACACCATTCCCGGACTCCAGACCGGACTGGTTGAAGCCGTTCCCCTGCCCACCATCCTGGCCAATATTTCTCAGTTCTATCGGTACGCCAAGAACATGACCGACTTGAAATGGGTTCCCTTGCAGGGGGCCATCCTGATGCATCGCCGGGCCTGGTCGCGACTTTCAGAACCTCAGCGAAGGGCGGTAAAAAAGGCGGCCAAGGAGGCGGGAGACCAGTTGAAACAGGAGATTCGACGACAGGAAGAGGCGGCTTTACGGGCCATGGTGAGAAGAGGTCTGAAGGTGTGGGAGGTGGATGAGGCGTCCCTGCGCGAGTGGCACCGAGCGGCTCAGGCAGCCTACCCCCGAATCCGTGGAACACTTGTATCACCTGAGTTATTTGATAAAGTTCAAAGGCTGAGAAACGAATTCCGTTCCAGACGATAGGCGTCAACTCCGCAGCGGATACTTCAGGAGACAAAGGTGTCAGCCTCCAGCCCTAACCTATGAAGCGCCTACACATCATCGAGGACGGCCTTTCCGTCTTTGCTCTCCTGGCCATGGCCCTGCTCCCCCTACTTGAGATGGCCCTTCGGAAGTTTTTCTCGATCGGCATCCCGGGATCGTCAGTTTGGGTCCAGCACCTGACCCTCTGGGTCGGTTTCATGGGCGCCGCCATTGCAGCCCGCAAGGGGGAAATGCTTTCCTTGAGTGCCGGCATTTCATTGCTGGGCCAAAAAACCCGGGACGTCTCTCAAGTTTACGCCTCGGGCATGGGTGTGGCAGTGTGCGGAACTCTGGCATGGGGAAGCCTGCAGTTAGTGCTGGTGGAACGTGAGGGAGGAAGCCTCTTGGCTCTGGGCCTACCGGTTTGGGTCGCTCAGGGCATCATGCCTTTGGGATTCCTGGTCATCGGATTGCGTTTGCTCAGGAAGGTGCCCTTCGGCTGGAAGGGGCAGGCCCTGACCGGATCTTTCCTCATCTTCCCGATTCTGATGTGGGCTTTTGAAGCCCTGCCGGGTCACGGTCTCTGGATCCCCCTGCTGGCGGCCTTTGTCGCGGCCACAGTCCTGGGTGCACCGATCTTTGTCATACTCGCGGGGGTGGCTTCCGTTTTACTGTGGGACTATTATGAGCCCGTGTCGGCCATCGCGGTGGAGACCTATGGTCTCACACTCAATCCCATACTTCCCACCATCCCTTTGTTCACCTTTGCCGGTTACATCTTAGCCGAGGGGGGCACGCCGGCTCGTCTGGTCGGTCTTTTTCGAGCACTCTTCGGTTGGATGCCCGGAGGTTTGGCTCTAGCCGCCATTGTGGTGTGCGCTTTTTTTACCAGCTTTACCGGAGGTAGTGGCGTCACCGTCCTGGCCATGGGAGGTCTCCTGTATCCGATGCTGCGAGATGACAACCACTCCCACAAGTTCACCAGCGGTCTTCTCACCTCCTCAGGCTCACTGGGACTGCTGTTTCCTCCTTCTCTGGCGGTGTTGCTTTACGGAATCGTGGCGGAAATCGACATTCCCACCCTCTTTCTCAGCGGTCTGGTGCCCGGCATCCTGGAGATTGCTCTGGTGGCGGGCTTCGCTCTCCTGTACAGCAAACGCTCAAGGATGGCCCGAGTGCCTTTTGACTTCCAAAAGGCCCTTCGCGCAATGTGGGACACCAAGTGGGAAGTAGCCATTCCGATTCTGGTTTTAGGAAGTATCCTCAGTGGGCTGGCCACATTGGTCGAGGCCTCGGCGATCACCGTTTTTTACGCCTTCGTTCTAGAGTTTTTCATCCGCCGGAATCTGCGACTACGAGGAGATCTGACCCGGGTAGTCGGTTCGGCCGCCACCCTGATCGGGGGAGTATTACTCATTCTTGGAGTGGCCCTGGGCCTCACCAATTTCTTTGTGATTCAGGAAATCCCCTCCCAGGCCACCGTCTGGGTACAGTCCTTCGTCCAGTCGCCTCTCTTTTTCTTACTCCTGCTGAACCTATTTCTGCTGGTGGTGGGCTGTCTGATGGATATGTATTCGGCTATCGTGGTGGTGGTTCCATTGATTGCTCCACTGGGTCTGTCCTTTGGAATCGACCCCTTCCACCTGGGTATCATCTTTTTGACCAATCTGGAACTGGGGTTCCTGACGCCCCCGGTGGGAATGAATCTGTTCCTTGCCTCCTACCGCTTCGAACGACCTCTGTTTGAGGTTTACAGGTCGGTCCTACCCTTTCTAGCCATTCGGGTAGTGGCGGTGGGGCTGGTCACCTATGTCCCGACTTTAACGACCACTTTGCCGAAGATGTGGGGGAGGTAAAAGACTGACAACAGACCCGCTGACCGGGCCGCTCATCGAGCAGCCGCTACGACGTCCTTGCTTTGGGCGCACTCGGTGCGCCCCTACAAAAGGCTGCAGAATGTGCCAAATTGGAACGTGAAGCGTGGAACCTGGAACGTGGAACACGCTAGTCGGAGATCAGCGGCCGGGGCGCCTCCTACATTCCCGGACTCTTCATTCTTGATTCTGGATTCTGGGTTCTTTTTCCGGAAAAAGCCCGGCTTTTTACCCTGGCCAACCCTTGTCAGCCATGGTACAGTTCGGCCAATGTCGACGGCGGGTTGGTCCCGACCCTGAGGAAGAACCGATGAGTAGGCTTTGGATTCTTTTTTTGTGTTTTCTTTTCTCGGTCACCTCTACGTTCGCCCAGAGCAGTCCAGACCTGACCGAGGAGATTCAGGAATTGATTGCCCTGGTCGGAAAGACGGAGTTTGACCGTGCAGGGATCTTAGCATCGGAGCTGGTGGCAGCCCATCCGGATGTCTTCGATGCCCACTGGGCGGCCTTTCGAACTAACTTTGAGGCCTTTAGAGCTCAACCCGAGGGCCCCGACAGTGCCCGATATCTGGAAGCCGCACTCAAACGCCTGGACTTCGCCCATCGTCTGGACCCTTTGAGCTACGAAGCCTGGGAGTTCGCCCTTTCCTTCTGGAACCCGTCCCGACTGAATGCCGTGCCTCAAAGCCCACAGGCCGAGCAGGCCTTTGCGGAGGCCGAAAACCTGTTCGCCAGCGGTCAAGAGACAAACGCCATCACCGCCTTGCAGCAGGTCATCAGCCTTGAGCCCGGTTATGCCACGGCCTATAACCGCCTGGCGGAACTCTATTTGCGGGATGGCAAATACGATGAGGCTCTCAAAGTTTCCCAGACCGCCACCGAGAAAGACCCCCGAGATCCTACCGGATTCTTCATGCTGGCCCGGGTCTCTGCCTTGCTCGGAAAGGGTGAGGACGCAGTCGACAGTTTGGTCTCAAGCCTGCGAGCGGATCCCGGCTATCCCCCAGCCTGGCAGCTGATCACCCAACTGAACCTGGGTGTGGAGCACATGGGTCATTACTTCCCAAAGCCCGTCTTGTGGCTAATCGACCAGGAAATCGAGGAAGCCAGCGATCAGGATCTGGCCGGTGTTTCTGAAGTCTCTCATCCAGCCTGGAAGGCGTACATCACGACCAAGGTTCGCTGGCGTAAATTCACCTTCCAAAGACGTAATCCTCAATACAAGGTTTACCGGTACACATTCCGCGAGGAACTCACGGCCCTCACCGATCTGCTAGTTATCTGGAAGGAGATCAAGGCGGAGGACCCGGACAAGGCTGATGTGCTGCTGGATCACTGGTTGGCCGCCAGCCAGGCCGGAGCACTGGACGCAGCGGTTTTTTCGGATCTGTTCGTGGAGCAATTCCGTCAGGATTTCACTCTATGGAAGATAGAGAATCCGGATAAGTTCAAGGATTACTTTTACAACTTCGTTCTTTCTCGAACTGCTAAGATCAGGAGTGCCCAGGAAGATTGATTCCTGAGGGGGGAGGCAGGATGATGGGAAGATTTCGATGCCGGTGAAGAATTTCGATGTGGACAAAATCAAAAACAAAGGAGAATCACCTATGAGACGTTACCATTCGCCATGGAGAGATGGCATTTTTCATCGTATGACTAAATTGTTGCTATTTGCCGGGCTGTTGACAACCGGCGTTGCTTTTGGACAGGGAGGAGACAAAACGGTGATCCGAATCGAAACTTCACTCGGCACGATGGTGGCGGAACTGGATGCGGAAAAAGCACCCGAAACAGTCAAGAATATACTTCAGTATATCGATGATAAATTCTATGATGAAACAATTTTTCACCGCGTGATAAAGGATTTCATGATCCAGGGTGGAGGGTTTAACTCGATGGGCCGCAAACCCACCCGTGATCCCATTCCCAACGAGGCTAAAAATGGTCTCAAGAACAAGCGGGGAACCCTGGTCATGGCACGAACCTCAGATCCCCACAGTGCCACCGCCCAGTTCTTCATCAATCATAAAGATAATTCATTTCTCGACTATCCGGGACAGGACGGCTGGGGATATGCCGTTTTTGGAAAGCTGGTGGACGGCATGGATGTGCTGGACAAAATTGCCAAGGTCAAGACCGGAAGCGGAGATGCCCCCGAGGAATCGGTGGTGATTCACAGTATTGTGCGGGTAGAGGAATAAGTTCACTCTGCTGGTGACAAGAACCTATGCATCATCCGGGCTAGCGGTCTCACTTCCCGCTTTTTTTGATCGTTTCAGATATCTCTTGCCTTTTTCATAGGACCGGAGATCCCGACTGCTTTGGGACGATGCTGCCAGGCTAAGTCATCCTCGAGAACACCCGTTTTGTTGACCTGGCACTCCGGCCTCGCTCCGAAGGAACGACAGGTCAGGGGTTAGGGGTTAGCCTTCTTTGTGTCTTGGTGGTGAAGTCGGCCGGAATCGGCGTGCTGAGGAGCCTCCCACATTCCCGGAAGACCTCGCTCCAAAGGAGCGACAGGTCAGGGGTTAGTCTTCTCTGTGTCTCTGTGGTGGAATTTCTCTGTCTTTGTGGTGCAAGCCTATTCCTGGATGACAGCGCCCTGTTCCTTTGCCCACTCCAGAAAACCTTCGGGGGGATTTTGGACCCCGCACAGGTTGGTGCTCTCCATGCCGCCGATCTGATTCCAGTTCCTGATCGCCTCCAGGTCGGCCTCTCTCAGGTTTGCCCC
This sequence comes from Acidobacteriota bacterium, assembly GCA_036338555.1. Taxonomy (GTDB): domain Bacteria; phylum Acidobacteriota; class UBA6911; order RPQK01; family JADFOI01; genus JAPYTY01. The sequence continues at coordinate 13,989 of JAYZBY010000046.1, forward strand.
CACCAACTTGGTTTGGTTGAGATCCGTGTCGGCCAGCATGGCTCCCTGGAGGTTCGCCTCACTGAGGTCGACTCCGAAAAGATCCACCTCTTCGAGATTTGCCTGGGCCAGGTCCGCCCCCCGAAAATCCGCCTCCAGAAGGATTCCACCATGGAAATCCGCGCCGCGGAGATCCGCGCCATTGAAATTGGCGCCGCGGAGCTCCGCCCCGAACAGCTTCACGTTGCGGAGATTGGCGCCGCTGAGATTGGTGCCGCGGAAGTCAGCTCCAACCACAAAGACTCCCTGAAGATTGGCCCCTGTCAGGTCAGCTCCGCGCAGGTCAGCAAGGTGCAGTTCAGAGTGACTCAGATTGGCTCCGGTGAAAATAGCATCCTGAAGGTTCGCATCTCGGAGATCGGTCACCTTGAGGATGGCTTCCTGAAGATTGGCCCCGCGCAGGTCGGCTGCATGGAGATTGGCGATGCGGAGACAGGCGCGGCGGAGATTCGCCTTACGCAGGTCCACTCCCGGGAGCGTGGCCCGGACCAGATCCGCCTCCTCTAGGTCCGGCCTGACCTCCGGATTTTTCTCCCTCCATTCATTCCAGGCCCTCACCCCTCCCTCCATGATGAGCTTGAATTGTTCCGGGCTACTCATACAACACCTTCAAGGGACAAAGTCAGAATTTCTGTAAATCAACACAATAAACCTGGCTCGGGGGCCAGGACTCGAACCTGGATCGGCGGCTCCAAAGGCCGCTGTCTTGCCGATTAGACGACCCCCGATCTGAAAAGGGCTAAGCCGGGATTATGGATGGACTTCCGACTGCAGTCACGCCGCCTTCATCTAGGCGAAGCGAAGCAATCCTGTGTATAACCCCGGCTAGCATACTAACTCAAAGCCTTGTGAGAAGTGAAGCCTACTCCAGGAGCTATTTAAAATGAAGGTTGCTTGTGTTATTTTAGGAGGCGCGATTAACCCATTTCTTGTGAGGAGGCCCTATGAGAGGTGCATTTTCCATTGCTCTCGTGCTTTTTGTCTCTTTTAGCTGCGTTTCAGGAGTCCTGGGGAGTCAGGACAGCGAGACCTACGCTGAAGAATACGAGCTTTATCAGAAGATCGAGGCGGAATCCGGTAGCGCTAAAAAGCGGGAATTGATCTTCGAGTTCCTCGAGACCTTCGAGGCGTCGGTGCTGGACCCCAATGTCTCTTACCAGTATGCCCAATACTACAATAGCCCACGCCAGAGTGGACAATGGCAACAGTTGGCCAACCTGGCGCAGGATTACTTGCGGCAGCGACCCAATGACGGGACCGCCATTGCAGCGGCCACGGAAGCCTACCAGAATCTGGGTGATACGCGTAAGCTGGTCGATTTCGGCAGCAAACTTTACAACGATTCGCCCAATGCCAACACCGCCTACTTCGTCGCCAAAGCCTATCAGTCGCTCAACGACCAGGCGAATTTCCGTAAATGGGGACAGCGCGTGGTCCGGCATGATTCCAACAATCTTCCAATTCTGGTTGAACTGTCCAACTCGTATTGGAGAGCCAATTATTTCGACAACACGGTTACTTACGCCAAGCAGGCACTCCAGGCGACAGAGAAGGCCAAAAAACCCGACTCTCAGACCGACACACAGTGGAGCGCACAGCTGAACCAGGTCCGCGGATTCTGCTATCGCGCCCTTGGAGAAGCGGATTACGTGAATACGAACAACACGGCCGCGCGAGGGAACTTCGAGAAGTCGGTCGAATTCGACGACAAGAACGATTTCGCCCACTACCGCCTGGGATTGATCTACTGGGGAGATGGAAGGACGAATCAGGCCATCCTGGCTCTGGCCAAATCCTTCGTGTTGAACGGACCGAGTTCCAAAGAGGCGAGGGACCAACTCAACCAGCTGTACCGGTCAGCTCACGGCAGCACCAGCGGCCTTCCTGTGGTTATTAAAAGGGCAAGGCAAGATTTGGGTCTGTAGTTGATCTAGCCCCTAGTATGCAGAATACGGGCTTAGCCCGGGTTTAACTGGCTTCAGCGGCTTCCACCTTTTGCAGGGGTTTGGCGATTCCCAGAGCCACCTTGAGTTCGTGCTCCAGTTTGCCCCTGATATCGGCATTGTCGCGGAGAAAGTGCTTGGAATTCTCACGCCCCTGCCCTAATCGTTCCTGGCCGTAGGAAAACCACGAACCACTTTTCTCGACAATCTTGTGGTCAATGGCCAGATCCAGCAGTTCCCCTTCCCGAGAAATTCCCAGTCCAAAATTGATATCAAACTCGGCTTGCTTGAATGGCGGCGCCATTTTGTTCTTGACGACCTTGACCTTGGTTCGATTCCCGACGTTCTGATCTCCTTCCTTGATGGCAGCAATGCGCCGGATGTCCAGACGCACCGAAGAATAGAATTTCAGAGCTCGTCCCCCCGTGGTCGTCTCCGGGTTACCGAACATGATGCCGATTTTTTCTCGAATTTGGTTGATAAAAATGAAGCACGTGTTGGATTTGGCGACAATGCCCGTCAGTTTCCGCAAAGCCTGGGACATCAGCCGGGCATGCAACCCCACATGGGAATCCCCCATTTCTCCTTCCAATTCGGCACGAGGAACCAGCGCCGCCACGGAA
>JAYZBY010000047.1:0-4164 GCA_036338555.1 Acidobacteriota bacterium
ACCAGAATGCGTCCCTTTTCAAAGGACCGGAGAGTCTTCTGTAGACTCACAGCGGCATCCAGTTCCCAGCTGTGTTGGGCCGCTTCGGTGAACCCGGGCAGTAACTCGGGAGCGGTTCGCATGCCGAGAGAAATGATGAGATGGTCGTAGGCGAGTGGGCCGCTCTCCAGAAGCACTTCTTGACGTTGGGGATCAATCCCCTGAATCTCGGCTTGCAGGACCCTGACATTGTGCCGCTCGAGGCGCTTGAGCTTGCGGGTGATGTCCTGAGGACGTCGTGCTCCCACCATCAGGAAGAGGAAAGCCGGCATGAAGATATGATCAGAGCTTCGATCAACTAGGGTGACCTCATGACGTTCTCCCAGTGTCCGGGCCAGTTGAGTCGCGGCGACCAGGCCACCGCTCCCACCTCCCAGGACCACGATTCGGTGTCGGGTGTTGGTGATCGGTGTGGGTGCCTGGCGATGTAGATCTCGCAGACGTATCCTCTGGTGCCATTGTTGGTCCTGGAGGCCGTCTCCGGTAAGTTCCCTGCCGAACCGGGAGGTGAATCGCAAGAAGCGGGTGATCCAGCTGTCGGTCAAGTGCTTGAGCTGCTCAAGAGGTCCACTGGATTGACCGGCAAACAGAAACGTCAGGAGTACTGAAAGAAATCCGAAACCCAGAATCGCACTCAGCATTGACTCTCCAGGGGCTAACGAAGAAAGGTATCTCCCCTTCCCAGTTCCGAGACCACCTCGGTGAGGGAAATCTCCGTGGGTTCCTCCTTTGCAAACAGGCCAATCTGGCGGAGAAACTCTCCGATTTGAGCATGGTCTCTGGGACTTACCGGCTGGTAAGGCGGCGACGGATTTCCCATATCGATGCCGAAGTGTTTTAATGCCGCCTTCATCACTGGCGGCAGTCCGTAGGCCGCCCATTTGGCGGGGAACATGGAGTAAAATCGCTGCCAGTATTTTGCTTTTTCCTGATCTCCTTCTCGAAAGGCTCTGACCACTCGTGCACCAATGCGGGTTCCCGGAGGCGGCATGGTGGCACCTGATCCGCCCATGATAAGGGTCATCAAAAGTGGCTGCATGGTCGTGAAATACCGGGCGTTTCCACCCAGCTCTATCTCCTCGATCAACCTTGTGATCTTGATGATATCTCGGGAGCTTTCCTTGAAGGCGCAGACGTTAAAGATGTCACTAAGCCGTATGGTAGTCTCCATGTCCGGATCTGCTCCCGGCCCTGGATTATGGTAGGCAATCACAGGTACGGGACTGGCCATTGCGATCTCCGTAAAATAGTCGATCAATTCCCGCATAGTGGGCTGGCCGCCCCAGGGCCGAAGCGGCATCAGCACCTGGATCATGTCGGCGCCCACATCGGCGCAGTACTCGGCCAGTTCGATGGCTCGCCCGGGAGAAGGATGGGATGCACCGAGGATGACCGGGATTCGTTTCTCAACCATCTCGGTGGCTGTCTTCATCAGTTCTTTGCGTTCCTGGACCGAAAGCATGGTGTACTCGGCGGCTTCGACCGCAGCGATGGAAATCGCATCTGCGTCTTCAATAATGAAGTCGATTTCCTTTTTCAGAGCTTCATAATTGATCCGGCCATCCTCATGAAAGGGCGTCAGACACGCACCAATGATCCCGCTGAAGGAGGGAAGAGATGACGGTTGAGTTTTCATTGTAGTGGTTGGACATGGAGTCTAAAGTCGCGGTTTTATTTTGTCAAGAATGGCTCGTGTGGGCCTAGGGAGGGCTGATGTGTTCCAGTGCTTCTCCTGAATTCTCCCTCCATTGACAGGGCTCAGACCTGTAATTAAACTCTGGTGCATCAAGCAGCTAGGTTAGCCCGGAAGATTCATTATGCGGGCTGGGAGAGGTTGACGTGAAAATTGATGTTTTTTGCCATATTTTGACTCCACGGTTCAACGAGAAGCGTCTGGCCATGGCGCCGCCAGCCATGAATCTGGCGGCGCGGATCAAAACCATGCCGGCCATAATCGATCTCGAGGAGAGGTTCAGAATCATGGACATGTTCGAGGACTATGTCCAGATATTGACCATGGCCAATCCTCCTGTGGAAGTCATTGCCGACCCTGAAGATGCCGTGGAGATGTCCCGGATCGCCAACGATGAGATGGCGGAACTGGTGACGAAACATCCCGATCGTTTTGTGGGAGGTGTGGCCTGTCTTCCCATGAATAACTCCGATGCTGCCTTGAACGAGATAGACCGGGCGATCAAGGACCTGGGCCTCAAGGGTGTCCAGGTCTTTACCCACGTCAAGGGTCGTGCCCTGGATCACCCCGATTTTCTGCCGGTTTTTGAGAAGATGGCGGAATACGACCTGCCCGTCTGGCTGCACCCGGGACGGAACGCCAAGTTTTCCGATTATCCGGCTGAGGATGGTTCCCTCTATGATATCTGGCATATTTTCGGCTGGACATACGACAGCACGGCCGCCATGACGCGCCTGGTGTTTACCGGCATTTTCGACAAGTTTCCCGATTTGAAGATCATCACACACCACCTGGGTGGTTTGGTCCCCTACACCTACGGAAGGATCATCCAGGGCTACAACAAGGTGGGGAAGCGATCGGAGGAAGGCAGGAAACTTCTGGATAGGCTTGAGCGGCATCCCCATGACTATTTCAAGATGTTTTATGCAGACACGGCGACCAATGGATCGGTGGCGGCCCTGGAGTGTGGAGTGCGTTACTTTGGGCCAGACCGCGTCCTGTTTGGAACGGATATGCCTTTTGATTCGGAAGGAGGCTCCGTGTTTGTCGGCGAAACCATCCAGACTATAGAGGAATTACAGGCCTCCGCAGAGGATAAGCGGAAGATCTACGAGCAGAACATAAAACGGCTTCTGAAGCTCTAAGTGGTCCGTTGCTGATGATGTGCTATGATTGAATTGAGTTCTAAAGATACCAGCTCGAATTCACCGTGGACAGTACTTGAAGTTTTGGCGGCAGTGTCGGTGTTAACTAGGGAGAGGAACAATGGATAAGCTTTTTGGCGCAGCGATATTGCTAATCAGCCTTGGAATGGTTCAGGCCCAAGAAGAAGCTCCGGCCCAAGAGGAAGCTCCGGCCCAAGAAGCAGAGGAAATCAAAAGGACATCCATCATGCTAGCTTCTCCCACGGTACAGCCGGGACAGCGGACTTATGTGACCATCCTACTCTCGAATGAGGCCGATATCTCTGTGTCTAAAATGGAGCACTGGCTGGAATTCCCCAAGAGTAAACTGACCTACTTGAGCACGCGAGCGGGGATTGCCGCGGATCTGGCTGGGGCGACGGTGAAGGCCGAGACCCAGGAGTCAGAGGGCGATACGGTCACAATCCACCTGTCGGTGCAGGGTGGATCGGCCATACCGGACGGTCCCGTTGCTGAGATCACGTTTAATGTTTCCGACATGATCCCTGAAAACCTCATCCTGCCGCACCGCCTGGAGGCCTCCAGTGTCGATGGAGAGCGCATTGAGGAGGTGGAGTTCGCGGATGCCCTTTTGAAGATCTCGCATGTCCTGCCGGATGCGCCCCCGGCCATCTTCAGCTGTTTCTTTTATATGCATTAAGAGCGCTGGTCTTCGACCAGCGCGTTCCCGGTTTCAGGTTGGCCCGATCCTGCAGTAGACGAGTGATGCATAATTCGGGCTAGAGTAGGGGCGCATGGCCGTGCGCCCTCCGGAATCGGCGCACTGAGGAGCCTCCCACACTCCGGACGCTTCTTTCTGGATTCCTTCTCCTGCCTTCTGTCTGTTGTCAGCTGTCAGTTGTCAGTCCCCCCCGTATCCCCTGTGGGTATGATGGTGCTATACTGTCTCAACTACGAGAGGATTCATGAAGAACAGACTGGGCATCTTTTTGTTGAGCAGCATCATGATTGCTGCCTTGTTGGGCGGCTGGTTTGGGGAACCGCTGGCGGCGGGCCCTCCACTCGAAAGTGATACCAATCGTCTGCTGAAGACCTTCACGGCGGCACTGGCGAGTGTCCAGGAGAACTACGTTGAACCCGTACCCACGGAAGAATTGATTGAAAGTGCGGTCCGCGGCTTACTAAGAACCCTTGACCCTCATAGTTCCTTTTTCAGTGTCTCTGATTACAATCGGCTTCAGGAGGAACAGAGAGGGAGATACTACGGTTTGGGGATCACCATCCGTG
>JAYZBY010000048.1:0-9872 GCA_036338555.1 Acidobacteriota bacterium
CGATGCTCTATAGGTTATTGAGGCCACTGCTTTTCAGTATGGACCCGGAGTTTGTCCACCGGCAGACCATCCGGCTTGGGCGAACGCTTTCCCGATCTTCCCCGGCGCGCCGTTTGGTCAAGCGGATCTATGGGGCTCAATGGAAGCCTTTAAGGGTCAGAGTCTTGGGCTTGGATTTCGACAATCCGGTGGGGTTGGCGGCGGGCTTTGACAAGCAGGGGGAACTACCGGGGATCATCGCGTCTCTCGGCTTCGGGCACATGGAGGTGGGGTCGATCAGTTCGAGGCCCTGGCCGGGCAATCCGTCACCCACACTGTTGCGACTTCCAGTTGATCAGGGATTGATCAATTACCTGGGTCTCAATAGTGAAGGATCCGAAGGGGTACAGAAAAGGCTGCAGAAGGTGGAATTCCGCATTCCCACCGGAATCAATCTGGTCAAGACGGCGGATCCTGAAATTGCCGGCGAAGAGGCCATCGAGGACTACCTGGACAGCGTTGGTAAGTTTTATCCACTGGCGGATTACATCACCTTGAATCTGAGTTGTCCAAACACGGTGGAAGGGAAGAGCTTCGAGCATCCTGAATTCTTGCAACCCTTTCTGAGTCGCCTGCAGGAAAAAAGGGATGAAATGGAGGCGGGAAGCCCGGCCAAGGCCTTTTTAGTCAAGCTCTCTCCTGATCTGGATGACTACAGGCTTGGTCGTTTGGTGGAGTTGAGCCTGGAGCATGGTATCGATGGCTTTGTCATCGGCAATACCACAAGCAGGCGAGAGGGTTTAAGGACGGGCCAGAACTTAATGAGTAAATTTGGTCCGGGGGGCCTTAGCGGGCGGCCTCTCAAGAAGTATATTGAGCAGATGATCGACAAGGTATTCCATCTGACCGGAGGACGGGTTCCGATTGTAGCCTGTGGTGGAGTCGGCTGTGATCCTGATGAGGACCCGGCAGGTGAAGTGTGGGGATACCTGAAGCGGGGAGCCACATTGGTTCAGATGTACACGGGACTGATCTACCAGGGCCCCTCGTTGGTGAAGCGAATCAACAGGGGATTGGTCAACATCCTTCAGGAGGAAGGGATCTCTGATCTCAACGAATTTCTGAAATCCCGTTAGCCCGGATTATGCATAGGTTGTCTTCGTTCCTCAGATGAAGGCGGCGTCACAAAGCGCCGCAAGCGCCGGCCTGACAAGGCGCGCGACCGAGGCGACCGAGGCCCCCGCAAGAGTACCGTAGAGTACGCTGAGGAGGCCGACGGAGTGCGACACAGTCAGGCCGGATGATGGCGGCGATGCAGTAAAAATTTTTGCATATTACGGGCTATTAAAAGCCGTTCTGACATTGTGGGTTGACTCATGGGTTCACATAAGAAAACATGAAGAGGGTTATGAAGTCTGTCGATCCGATTCAGAACAATATCGCTGAGATCACGGGTCAGCTGTTGTGGCACCATCAGGCCATTGCGGTCAACCAGGAAAGTCCTTTCCGTCTCGCTTCAGGAGATTTTGCGCCTCTTTACATCAACTGCCGGCTCTTGATCTCGTTTCCCCAGACCCGGGATCTTTTGATCGGATTCCTCCATTTCCTGTGCCATGAACGCAATATCCAATGTGACTGCGTTGCCGGAGGTGAAACGGCCGGAATTCCCTTTGGAGCCTGGCTGGCTGAGCGACTGGACAAGCCCTTTATTTATGTGCGAAAAAAACCTAAAGGCTACGGGGAAGGACGCCGGCTGGAAGGAGTTCCCCACGGCCGGGTTCTGCTAGTCGAAGACCTCCTGACAGACGGAGGCAGTAAAATAGGATTCATTGAAGGAATCCGGGAGGCCGGCTGTAGCGTGTCGGATTGTCTGGTTTTAGTGGATCGTGAACAAAACGGGGTGGAAAAGTTGCAGCAAAAGGGGGTTCAGGTTCATCCGCTGGTAGGGTTGGCGACCTGTCTGGAGGTGGGCGAGTCGATGGAACTGCTCTCCGATGAAACCCTGGCTGGGGTAAGAAAATATTTGGCCGATCCTGCAGCCTGGGCGTCGGATCGGGGGTTGGATTCGGCTGGGAAAGGGAAGGCAACGTAACACCTTCCAAGAGCTTTACAACCACTGCAGAAGTTGGATATGTTTACATCAACTCTGATGTCCGTCGTGAGGTAACAAAGCCATGAAACCAATTACAAGGCGTTCTTTTCTGGAGCGGAGTGGAACGGGCATTGCCGTGGCTACCGCCATTCCAGCGGTGGGAGTTCCCTTGGCCCAGCTGGAGTCGTCTCCTGCAGATACCTCCGTTTCACGCTCTTCAATACAGCTCAGGGTGAATGGACAGAATCATCGGCTGGAGGTCGAGGATCGTTGGACCCTGGCTGAAGTACTTCGGGATCACCTGGGCCTGACCGGCACTCGGCTGGGCTGTGATCGTGGGGAATGTGGTGCGTGCACCGTTTTGTTGGATGGGAAGAACGTTTATGCCTGCAGCTACCTGGCGGTGTGGGCCGAAGGCCAGGAGATCATTACCGTAGAGGGGCTGGCCGACGGAGATGCGCTGGATCCTTTGCAGCAGGCCTTCATCACACACGATGGACCCCAGTGCGGGTTTTGCACCTCGGGACAGTTGATGTCGGCCAGAGTTCTGCTCAATGACAATCCGGATCCCACCGAAATGGAGGCTCGCCAGGCGATGGCCGGAAACCTCTGCCGTTGTTCCAACTACAACCGGTATCTGGAATCGATTCTGGCAGCGGCCAAGGAGGGAAGCCGTGGCTGAGAGATTGAACACGGTGGGGGCACCCACACCACGGGTGGATGGGCTGGAGCGGGTGACGGGAAGAGCGACCTATTCGGCCGATATTCAATTGCCCGACATGCTCTTCGCTCGTGTCCTGCGCAGTCCACATCCCCATGCCCGTATACGCAGCATTGATGGTTCCAGGGCTTTGGCCCTGGACGGTGTGAGGGCCGTGCTGACGTACGAGAACTGTCGGATCGTCTGGTCCAGTGGCGACCGTGTGAACCAGCGCCGTATTTTCAACAACCCGGTTCGTTTGGTGGGAGATCCGGTCGCGGCAGTGGCCGCCACCGATCGTCACCTGGCGGAAGAAGCCCTCAAGCTAATCGAGGTGGACTACGAACCGCTTGATTTTGTTCTGACTGCAGAGGAGGCACTGGAGCCGGGAGCGGTCGAGATTCATCCGGGAGGGAATCTCTCGCCGGTGATCAGTTTCACCAGCCAGGGCCCGGGCAAGCGGGAGCCCTCCACTTACGTTCGGGGTGACGTTGAACAAGGATTTGCCGATTCGGACAGGGTTTTTGAGGACCACTTTATTTCCAAGCACATTAACAATGCCCAGATGGAACCCCGAGTGGCGGTGGCCCAGTGGGAGGGCGACAAGCTGACCGTCTGGACCCCCACCCAGGGAATTTCCAACTGCCATCGGGATATTGCCCGAAGTCTAGGTATGCCCCTCGAGAAAGTGCGGGTGGTTTGCCAGTACATGGGTGGAGGGTTTGGAAACAAGAACCAGTGTCAGGATTCCGATCTGATGGCCGCCGAACTGGCCAAAATAGCCGGACAGCCGGTGAAGTTAGAACTGACTCGCAAGGAAGACTTTATTGCGGTACATGGGCGCTGGCCTACCAGCCAGTACTATAAAATCGGCGTCAAAAAGGACGGGTCCCTCCAGGTGATAGAACTGCGCGGCTACAGCGGCATGGGTTCCTATCGAAAAAGCGGCGGTGACGTGGGGGGCATCGACTTTTACAGTTGTCCCAATATCAAGAAGGAGGTGTACCCCGCCTACACCAATACGGCCGTGGGAGCCAACTTTCGGGGCCCACCCTATCCCCAGGGTGTCTTTGGACTGGGGTCGATGATGGACGCGATCGCTCACGATCTGAAGATCGACCCGGTGGAGTTCCACCTGAAGAATTTCACCCGGCAGTTTCAGGACAAGACTCCCTATACCAGTTCAGGTCTGGAGGAATGCATTCGCAGGGGAGCCGAAATTTTCGAGTGGACCAAGCGGTGGAGTCCTGCCGGATCGGGCACGGGCCCGGTCAAGAAGGGCATCGGTATGGCCATTGGCGGTTTCGGTTCCAACCTCGGAAGAAGCAGTGCGGTCCTCCGACTCGATAGCCAGGGTACGCTTTGGGTGCATGTGGGAATCACCGATGTCGGTACCGGAGCCAAGACCGCCATGGCCCTGATCGCGGCCGAGGCGGTGGGTGTCGATCTGGAGAAAGTTCAGGTGATCTCCGGTGACACGGATCGCTGTCCCTACTCCGTAGGCGAGTCGGGAAGCCGGAACACCAGTCACACGGGAGGAGCCATCATCGAGGCAGCCGAGGATTTGAAGCAGCAATTGGCCGATAGCGGACCTCCACAAGGGGAGGCTGAGCTGGTTGCCGAGGCCAATCCTGAGCCCCGGCTGCAGGGTGTGGCCCGGCGGGCTTTTGCAGCCCATTTCGTGGAAGTTGAAGTGGACACGGAACTGGGCGGTGTTCGTCCTATCAAGTATGTGGCCGTGCATGACAGCGGCACCATCATCAACCCCCTCACCTCGGTAAGTCAGGTCAAAGGAGGGGTGATCCAGGGCCTCGGAATGGCCTTGCATGAGCAGCTGATCTACGACGAAAATACGGGCATTCCCGTCAATCCCGGTTATTACGGCGCCCGGGTGATGACCCACCTCGATGCACCGGAGGTCGAGGTCCATTTCATAGAGACCGAAGAGGCCCATGGGCCGTTCGGTGCCAAGGCAGTGGGAGAACCCCCCATTGTTCCGGTGGTGGGAGCGACGGCCAATGCAGTGTTTAATGCCATCGGAAAAAGGATCAAGGAACTTCCCATGACACGGGACAAGATCATTGGAGCATTATCGTGAAAAGCTTCTGTAATTTAAATCCCAAGAGCTTGCAGGAGACGGTTTCGTTGTTGAAGGAGGCTCGCCAGGGAGGTGAGGCGGTATCGGTTGCCGGTGGAGGAAGCGACCTGTTGGGCATGATCAAGGAAGAGCGGGTTGCACCCGATGTGCTTGTCAATCTGAAGAACCTGGAGAGTCTGCGGGGGATTGAGGAGAGAGCGGACGGGGTCCGCATCGGGGGCCTGGTGACGATGGATGAATTGAGTCGTCACCCTTTGATTCGCTCCCGGTACACGGTTCTGGCGGAGGCTGCCGGATCGGTCGGGACACCTCAGATTCGAAACGTGGGAACGGTGGCTGGAAATATTTGCCAACGGCCCTGGTGCTGGTACTTTCGGGAGGGATTCCCCTGCTTCAAAAATGGGGGTGATCGCTGCTTTTCGATTGTCGGGGAAAATCAATTCAATGCCATCTTTGGAGGAGGTCCCAGCTTCATCGTCCACCCGTCGGACTCGGCTCCGGCCCTGATGGCTCTGGATGCGCGTTTTCGTGTTGTGGGACCCGACCAGGAGCGATGGGTTTCGGCTTTGGAGTTCTTCATTTTGCCGAGAGAAGATGTCTCCCGGGAAAATGTGCTGGGTGAGGATGAAATTTTAGCAGAGATACAGCTGCCCCCGATTGAAGCGGACACCAAAAGCACCTATGTGAAGGTCATGGACCGAGAGGCCTGGACTCACGCCGTGGTGAGCCTGGCCATGTCCCTGCAGTTTCAGGGAGGAATCTGTACAAAGGCCCGAATCGTTTTGGGCGGAGTCGCTCCCATTCCATGGCATCTGCCCGCGGTTGAACAAATGCTGGAAGGTAAGCGAGTGACGCCGGAACTCGCCGGCCAGGCCGGCCAGGCGGCAGTCGCAGGCGCGCAGGGATTGAGCAAGAACGCCTACAAGATACCGATGACAGAAGCTCTGGTGCGGCGAACATTCATTTCTCTTGGGGCCTGAAACGATGAATCGACGCGACTTTTTTAGACTGAAGCATCCAGACCGGGAAAGCCTGGAGCTTTCCTGTGAGAAGCTGTATATGCGTTACCTGGATTCTCAACTAGATGGCACCCAGGAGCAATTTCTGGGGCGAACCCGTCAGGAAATGCTCCGCAGGAGGAGGATTCGACTGAAAGACGTCTCCTGGCTTGACCGAGGAGAATTGAAGAGAGACCTGGCGCCCCTGCTGGAGGAATTTCGGGCAGGCGGCGGCCGGATTGAATACGTCTGAGTTGTTTGGACTCGGAGGTTAGGAGAAGAGGATCGACTCGCAAACTGTTCACTTTTGCCCGACCGCTTGCTGGCGGTAAGAGGGGATACGAAGGAATCTATGGACTACAAGCGATTTTTCTTTTTAGTGACATTGACCACACTGCTGGGATTGGTTTCCTGTCAGCAGGGTACTCCCGAGGGTGAAGCCGAGCTGGGCCAATCTTCGGATATGGAAGGTACCATGAGCGGTATGGGACAATCTTCCATGGAACACGAAGGGGAGCACAGTGATCACGATCCGAAACACGGGGGGACCTTTTTCATGGCCCTGGACGAGATCCACCATCTGGAGGGAACCTTGAGTGATCCGGATGTGTTTCGGGTCTATCTGTATGATGCCATGACGATGCCTCTGACCTCGGATTCGATGGGAGAGGCCAGCGGAACGCTTCACTGGGGTGAGTTTCCTGATCCTCCCGGGATTCCCCTGGAAATGTTCTCACAGGTCGCCCTGTTGGAAGCCAAGCTGGATCGGGAGGTGGAATTTCCCGTGACGCTAACACTGCTGATACGTCTTCCCGGCATGGGAGACGATTCCAACCCGGAACTCTTCACCTTCATTTTCGACGAGTACTCGCAGCCGTAGCGCTGGTCTTCGACCAGTGCGTTCCAGGTTCCACGTTCCACGTTTCGCGTTCCAAATAGGCATGGTCCTGCAGCCGGGGCGCACGGCGTGCTCCCATGCAAGACTATGAAGTTTAAGAAGGGCACACGACCGTGCGCCCCTACAAACGCAAATTTTGGTCCAGCCCCAAGGTCCGGAGTGAGGTAGACACCGACTGGAGGATTCCAGAATCCAGAATGAAGAGTCCGGAGTGTAGGAGGCGCCTCAGTGCGCCGATTCCGGCGTAATGAACTAACGCAACACGGCACCACCGCACTACAGCACCACCGCACGCGGCCGCGGAGCGACCGCAGTTCAGTGCAAATAAAAAAAACAGGCGAACGCCGCTTCGGGCAGGGCGGTAATGGCAGCGGGTTCTATATTGAGATCAAGGGTGCTGTTGCCGGATGTTTTGATGCTGGCGGCCAGTTCAACGGCGTGTTCCGGAACGGCTTCCAAGATCTGGAAATAGGCAAAGGCCAGCAGGCCTCCCGTGGGAAGAAACTCTCCCGGACCGGGCTCCACAGAAATTTCCAGAAAATGCATGTCAAAGGCGGGGGGAGCCTTTCTCAATTCCGGCTCCAGTTTCCACCCGGCGCTTCGAGGTTGTGAGGCGACGCCCAGTTTCTTGTATTCCAGCTTGCTGGGTGGAAATCGAAGGATGATGGTGAAGGGGTCATCGATGTCCTGGGTTGACGTGAGCTGGATGGGAAGTGAGACTTCCTGGCCCACGGCTCCTATGGTTTCCTCAAAAGCCAGGGTGAGTGTGGGCGGGGATGTGATATCGGGCGACCTCTCCTGAGGAGACTGAGAGTGGAGGGCGGGACCCGCCTCGGCCTGGAGAAAGAAAAGACATGTCAGGGCGGTAAGTGAAGCTCTCAAGTCGATGTTTATCCCTCCTTAATCCAAGGCGACAAGCTGCTGGTAGACCTGGGCACGGTTCTCCTGGGTCATGCCCGGATCATAACCTTCAAAGGTGATTCCCGTTAGAATCTTGGCGGTAGGGATGGCGTCTTCCACAACACGATGCACCGTCAATTCAAAGAGCGTTTCCCTGGATGCATCCGGAATAGGCGGCAGGGGGTGGGCATTACAACACAGGTAATAACTCATGTGGGGATTCACAACCACCAGCGAAATCTTTCCCTCTCTCTCGACGTTTCGAGTACTGTTGCTGTCGCTGTAAAGGAGGATCAGGAGTCGTTGGGGGTCCTTGGCAATCACCTCGTGATGGCTGAGCAAGCCATGGCGGGGCCATCCATCCTGGTCAACGGTGTTAAAGAGGATGACGTCCCTGAATTCATCGTCTTGTCCACTGTCCGAGAGATATTCCAGCACATTTTGAGGGAGGGTGGATCCCAGTTCTTTTGACATACTCACCTCCAGCCACGATCATATCTAAGATCATGCCTGAGGTCACCATCTTGATTGTCTGTTTCGCATTGAGGGCTGGGTTGTAGACCTTCGGTGGGAGAAAGCTCTGGGGTATACTGGTAGAAAACAAAGATGATTTCCTGACCAGACCGGGAGAGTGAAATGAGAATTAAAAACGTTGCAGCAGTGAGTGGTGCTTGGATGGTTGGGGGTTTTTTTGATGCCCTCTCTTCTGGCGGATAAATTTGCCGACCGCGTTGCTGAATCGACGGATGTTTTCACTGCGTTAATTGAGGCTCCAGATCAGGGTGTTCCCCAGTCACTTCTAGAGGATTGTGAATGCGTTGTGGTGATTCCTCATGTGGTCAAAGCCGCCCTCGGCATTGGTGAACGTAATGGCAATGGGATTGCCAGCTGCCGAAATGATCAGGGTGTCTGGAGCCCTCCTTCCTTTGTTAAATTCTCGGGGTGCAAGCCTCTGATCTGGTGTTGTTCATGATGACCGGGAAGAGTGCGGAGGCCTGGTTGAACCGCCAGTTCACCCCGGGCGCCGATGCCAGTGTGGCTGCCGGACCGTTGGGGTGGACGGTGGAGGCGGATACCGATATCACGTTGCGGGCGGAAATTCTTGCCTATTCCCGAGCCAAGGGACTCTTTGCCGGGGTTTCTCTGGAGGGAGCCAGCCTGAGACCGGACGAGACCGCGATTCGTAGGTTTTATGGGGAAAGAACGGATCCCGAGGTGGTTTTGATGGAGCACCGAGTTCCCAAGCTGCCCGATGAGGACCGGGAATTTGTCGAGGTTCTGCCCTAGCCGGTTTGCCCTCACCACCAAGACACGGAAAGAATGTTTCACCACAGAGGCACAAAGACACAGAGAAGACTGGTCCCTAACCTCTGACCCGTGACCCCTGTCGCTCCTTTGGAGCGAGATCTGAAAATTGGGTGTAGAGGCGCACTGAGTGCGCCCACAGCAAGGTCGTTGGAGCAGCCTTCCGGAATTGGCGCTGGACTCCGTTCTTCTTTTCGTGAAACGTGGAACGTGAACCGCGCTGGTCGAAGACCAGCGGCGGGGGCGCCTCCCACATTCCGAAAACGTGGAACATGGAACATGGAACGTGGAACGCGGCCAAGCGGAGCGAGGCCGCTCATTCCCCGTCCAGGGCTGCGTGGGCGGCGGCGAGCCGAGCGATGGGTACCCGAAACGGCGAGCAGGAGACGTAATTGAAGCCTAGCCGGTGGCAGATGGCGATGCTGTTGGGATCGCCACCGTGTTCTCCACAAATGCCGATTTCCAGATCGGGATTGGTCTTGCGGCCATACTCAACCGCCATCTCCATGAGCCTTCCTACCCCTGTGGGGTCCAGGCTGGCAAAGGGATTTTCCGGAAGGATGTTGTTTTCCAGGTAGTGAACCAGAAATCCGGCCTCGGCGTCATCGCGAGAGATACCGAAAACCATCTGGGTTAGATCATTGGTGCCAAAGGAAAAGAACTCGGCGACCTCGGCGAATTCGTCGGCTGTCAGTGCGGCCCTCGGGATCTCGATCATGGTGCCGAACTTGTATTTGATCTCGATTCCCTCAGCATCCATTACCTGGCGGGCGACCTGCTGCAACTCCTCCTGCTGAAGCTTCAGTTCCATCACGTGGCAGGTGAGCGGGATCATGACCTCAGGGATGGGAGTGAAGCCTTCCCTTGAAGCCAGACAGGCTGCTTCAAAGATGGCGCGGACC